>CBIMFG010001383.1:0-1507 GCA_966243125.1 uncultured Niastella sp. | reverse complement strand
GCTATTGAAGAATTTGGCATTACGCCTTTTCACCGCAAATCCTTTACGTTAACCAACAACCAGCTGGAGCTGGATATGTAAGCCAGCTTAGATCATTTCAGGGAAAAAGCTCATCTTCCGTTCTTCCCACTCACTTCTTATAATGCTGAAATAAATGGTATCGCGCCGGCGATTGTCGTGCATCAACATATGGCTGCGCAAAATACCTTCCGGCTTCATCCCTACTTTTAACAGGGCAGCTTTGGCGCGTTCGTTCAGGTTATCGGTTTTTATCTCCACCCGTTCCATTTTCATTACCTCAAAGGCAAACGACAACAGGGCAAACTTTGCCTGCCGGTTCACACCCGTTCCTATAAACGAAGTACCCAGCCATGTACTGCCTATTTCAAGACGTTTGTCGTACAATGAAATATTCAAATAACTGGTGCAGCCCACAATTTCATTGCTGTGTTTGTCAATAGCGGTGAATGGCATTCTAAGCCCTGCCTCTCTTTCGCTAAACAATTTTTGCATCCAGTTTAATAACTCCTGTTCGTTGCTGAGGTCCTGTGGGAAATATTTCCAGAGGTCCTTGTCTTTGGCAAGGGGCAAAAATGCCTCATAATCGGCAGGCGTCATCAATCGCAATAACACGCGGGGTGTTTCTAATGTAAAATGATCGGGAAAGAATTTTTGGTATTCAGTATTTACAACAGTCATAAAATTGTAAGCATTTCTTATTAACAAGCCATTAACCAGTATGGTTATTATCGTTTATTCTTCTACGGAAGCCCATTCGCCGGCACCCTGGCGTATCAGTACAGGCTCATCGCCGGTGCAATCAATAACAGTACTAGGTACCATGCCGCCAATTCCGCCATCGGCCACCACATCAACCAGCTTTTCAAAGTTATCGTGCATCAGGTCGGGATCGGTGTATTCTTCCACCATAGTTCCCGGCAAGGTAGTACTCAATATTGGATGCCCCAGTTCTTTTACAATGGTACGGGCAATCAGGTTATCGGGAATGCGTAAACCGATGGTATTCTTTTTGCTTTGCAGGATCTTGGGCACTTCCTTGCTGGCAGGTAAAATAAACGTATACGGCCCCGGCAGGTAGTGCTTTAACAAGCGATACATAGGGGTACTGATGCTTTTTGTATACCGGCTTAAATCGCTGAGATCGTAACACACAAATGAGAGCTGCGCTTTTTGCGGGTCTATATTTTTGATACGACAAATGCGATCAATAGCTTTGTGCTGAAAAATATCGCAGCCCAAACCATAGATCGTGTCGGTTGGATATATAATAATTCCACCTTCCGATAAAACTTTCACGATAGTGGAAATGTTACGCGGTTGTGGATTTTCTGGATGAAGATGTAACAACATAACGGCAAATTATACTTTTTAACTAAAGTCTCATAACCTTTACAGGCAAATTATGCGCCCCGGTTACACATGTCATTATTTATGTAAATGTTAAAGCCGTATAGGTTTTCAGCATTACTTCGTGCGTCGAAAATGA
>CBIMFG010001382.1:0-1513 GCA_966243125.1 uncultured Niastella sp. | reverse complement strand
AGAGTTGAAGTTTGGCGAGGCTTACCTGGTTGAGTACCGCGAAAATTTCGACGGCGCAGACACCAGCCCATTAACTGAAAGTTTCACGCTGAGTGCCAAATCAATTGAATTGGGCAGCGGTAAGCATGAAAATGAGTGGGTATAATTAAAAGTATCATCATCATCATCATCAGTAGTGAGTAAAGGTTTGCCATTCATTCCGGAGTAATCGGGGTGAATGGCTCCTTTCAATAAACGCCATGAGATCATCCTAAAACACTAATCATTTTTCCATGTCATTTATAGCAAAACTTAAGTTAGATGGCGAAGAGTTGAATATCCTGCATTGCGCCTACCGTTTTACGCAGGCAACCGACGGCACCGGTAAACCAACCGCCATACCACAGGGCGGCGCTGTTACACTGGTTGTTGAAAGCAATGGCGAAACCGCTTTGTTCGATTGGATGATAAGTCCAACCCAAACAAAAAGCGGCACCATTACTTTTTATCGCCGCGATAACATGAGTAAATTAAAAAGCCTGCAGTTTACCGATGCACACTGTGTTGATTATTACGAAACCTATGATCACAACAGTGACAGTCCAATGCGCATCCAATTAACACTCAGCGCCAAAGAAGTAAAACTAAACGAATCAAAATTCAAGAATAACTGGCCACAATGAATATTGAATATTGAATGATGAATATTAAAGGTTTTCACGTCAACATTCAATACTGGATATTCAATATTTGACATTTACTGAATCCATAAACGACATAACATTTTTTATGGCCCAACTAATTAGTAGCAATATAACCATTGCCGGTACTCCTATTAAACAAATTACCTCTTTTCAGCTAACCCAAAATATTTTCGATCATCACTACTTCCGACTGGTTTGTCCCGCAGAAGCCCTGGAAGGTTTGGAAGGCGGTATGCTGCAATCATCACGTAACCTTATAGGTGGTATTTTACAGGCATCCTTCAGTACGCCCACCAGCGGAAGCGGTTTACAATTCAGAGGCATAGTAATGCAGGTAGAAGCTGACCGTTTCAGCGGTCACACCGGCAACATCATCATCTCCGGAACAAGTCCTACCATTGTGCTCGACAACGGCCCGCACTGCAAAAGCTGGGAGAAAAAAGCCATCAAGAACATAGCACAGGATGTGCTGAAGCATTTTCCGCAAGATTTACTGCAGGCGCAGGTTTCACCCACCTATCCCGAAACACTGGCCTACACGGTTCAATACAAACAAACTGCCTGGCAGTTCCTCAACTTTTTATGCTCCAGTTATGGTGAATGGTTGTACTACGATGGCAACCAGTTGCAGATAGGCGCGCCAAAAGCGTCAGAAGCAACCGCCCTTACGTTTGGCAGCAACATCAGCCGTTTTAGTATGGCGTTGCAGGTACAACCTGCCAACAGCCAAATGATGGCGTACGATTACCTGAATCATGATGTATACACCAGCACCCCGCAAAGCATTGAAAGCAAGGCCGGCCTCAATGACCTGGGCCGTCATGTATATC
>CBIMFG010001381.1:0-1538 GCA_966243125.1 uncultured Niastella sp. | reverse complement strand
TATGTCGGGTCAATACAACCAATGGACGGCCATGTGGGCTATTTGCAGGGCCACGCTGCGGGCCATCTTTAAAAGTCCCCAGGCCATTTTCTTTAGCCTGTTTTTCCCCATTGTGCTTATTATGGTATTTGGGGCATTAACAGGCGGGGGAGGAAAGGCTTATGATGTAGCTTTCGATGCCAAAAGCGATACCACCAGTACTGTTTATTTTACGATCCGGTCAATAAGTGCATTCGACGTTCATAAAGGCAGTGAAGCAGAGTTGTTGGATCAGTTAAAGAAAGGACGTATTACGGCGTTGATTGATGTAAGACCGCTTCCGGTTAATACCACCGGCACGCGATACGATATTCATTTAAAAACTACCTCTGCCAGTCAAAAGGACCTGCCTGCGGTACAGGCGTTGTTGAAAAGCTATGTTGATGAAATGACAGCTGAAACTGTCACCGATAAAGTGGCTACTATTTCAGTAGAAGAGATCAAGGGCCGGCCCTATCATATGATCGATTTTTATTTACCCGGTATGCTGGGTTTCTCCCTGATTGGTTCGGCCGTTTTTGGCGTGGCATTCGTTTTCTTTACCCTGCGGGAAACGCTGGTGTTGAAACGGATGTTTGCTACCCCGGTTAAAAAAACGTTTATCGTATTGGGCGAAAGCCTGGCGCGGGTGGCCTTTCAGCTTACAACCTCTATTATTCTGATCTTATTCGGCACCTTCTTTTATCATTTTACCCTGGCGCATGGGTTTGTTACCTTTCTGGAATTGCTGGTCTTAAGCTTTCTGGGCGTTACCGTGTTCATGGGTTTTGGTTTTATCATTAGCAGTGTGGCCAAAAACCAGAATGTGATCCCCATTTATGCCAACCTATTCATGTTTCCGCAGTATTTTTTATCGGGCACCTTTTTCCCAAAAGGTTTATTGCCCGAAAGCATGCAGGCCATCATCAATTACCTGCCCCTCACCGCGCTGAACGATGCTATGCGTAAGGTATCGTTCGAAGGCATGCATTTGCTGGGCGTTGGTAAGGAAATCACCATTTTAATTGTATGGTGTTTGGTGGCGTATAGTATACTTATAAGGATCTTCAGATGGGAATAAGAAAGGTAGCTGTAAGCTGTAAGCCATAAGCTGTAAGCAAATACAGGCTACAAGCTGCAAGCTTCAAGCCTTCGTGGCAACGAAAACCCGGAACAAAGAACATAGAACTCGGAACCCTGAACTTGGAACTCAATAACTAATTTATGCGTATTGTGAAACTCGCCATCATTAGTGCGGTGGTGTTATTTCTGGTCACTTATCTTTTTTCTTTAATTATTCCTTCAAAGATCCGTATTTCACGGGCAATGAATATTTCGGTGTCAAATGATAGTTTGCGGGCTCAGGTAACTGATCTGCGTCAGTGGAAACAATGGAACGAGCTCACAAGCAATCCCGAATTGACCAATCAGCAATACACTGAAAAAGCATTTTCGAGCGATCAGTTAAAAGTAACCAGCTTGCCTTCAACCGGCGATACCCTGTTTACTGCCTGGCGTCA
>CBIMFG010001380.1:0-1539 GCA_966243125.1 uncultured Niastella sp. | reverse complement strand
CGCCAACATTTGGCATAGCCACTTCGCGTTTTTTATCGTTGGGGGTACCCAGTTGCGAAAACATGGTTTTAACAGCGCTTACTTTCACGGTGCTGTCCTGGTGAACAGCGTCTTTATAATAATACAACGCAAGCGTAGGCTGTTTTACCTTTTCAAATGTTTCCTTGTTCATAGTTGTTTCCAGCAACTCCTGCAGGTTTACGGCCCCTTCAATGCGGTAGTGGTTGTACCAGTATTTGGCAACAGCTTCCCGTTTGTCATCAGAGTCCAGGTAATTTGACTTTTTCACCATTCTGGCTACCTGTAAACCCCATGGGTTATTAAGGATCCAGGCGGTACCATCATTGATCTCAATATTTGGCGAGAGTAAAATAAGCGCATATACATCGGGATAGGCCGCCGCCAGTTGCAGGGCCAGCGTACCACCGGTTGAGCAGCCAACCAATATAACTTTATTACCCAGTTGTTTGCCAATGGCCAGGGCCTGTTTGGCGCTTTCCCAGTATTTGTCGGCCGTTAAGTTGATCATGGCTTCGGTAGTATCAATGCCATGTTCGGCCAGGCGGGATAAGTACAAATTACAACCAAACTTTTTGGCCAGATCGCGGTGAACAGGATCACCTTCACCCTGCGAAGCGGTAAAGCCATGCAGGTATACCAGTGCATATTCGGTTTTATTCTTTAATGAATCATTGGCCCATACAACCCGGGCTTCATTATCAGGTTTAATTTTATGAGCAGCTTCCTGTTGTTGAACATAACTAACAAGAGCAGCAGGTTCGGCCGGAACAGCCGGCATTGCATCGGAATAAACAGGAGTACTGGGGTGGGGCCCCAAAAAGTATGCAATAACTAATATTGCCACAACCAGAAGGACCCATTTTATCTTACGCATATCGTAAATTTGGTGCTGAAATTAATGGCTTTTTATATACCGCAAAAAAATTGAGGGTAATTAAACTGTTTTATTTATGAATTCAGACACCGGCAAGTACTTGATACTCATTGGCGGCGCTGTAGTGATCATAGGGCTGGTCATTTATTTCTTCCACGACAAACTTCATTGGATCGGTCATTTACCGGGTGATATACGTATTGAAAAAGAGAACTTCCGGTTTTATTTTCCCATTACAACCATGATACTGGCCAGTGTTATTGTAACGGTTTTGCTAAGCATTATTCGCAGATTTCTGTAAAGCATCGGTTAATTGATACCGGTATTATGTTATGTGATATTTTTTTAATTTCTTTGTACCATCCTTCCTGTAAAAAGCCCCGAACAGATTCCCCTTTTATTAATAGTTTGTATGACCTCAACTAACCGGTTTATTTCACTGGATGTATTTCGTGGCCTTATCATTTGTTTGATGATTGTTGTAAATACACCCGGTAGTCACGATACTACTTTTGCGCCGCTGGAACATGCTGCCTGGAATGGCTTTACCCTTGCTTACCTGGTATTTCCTTCTTTTTTATATTCCGTTGGCAACGCCATGTTCTTTTCCAAGCAAAAATGGAAAACCCTTTCGCACGGTCAGG
>CBIMFG010001379.1:0-1546 GCA_966243125.1 uncultured Niastella sp. | reverse complement strand
TGGCAGTAGCGCGGTGCACACTCAAATCCCAGTTGTCGAGCAACACGCCTTTGGCGAATTTCTGGTTATCGGTATGGCCTTCAACCATGAACTCGATATCGGGTTGAGCTTGTAATACTTTAGAAACTTTGCCTAATACTTCAGTTGCTTTTGGAGTAATTACATAGCTACCACTGTTGAACAACAGTTTATCAGAAATGTCGATGTATACTACGCCTTTATCAACTTTGATATTGATGTCTTCATCGGCCAGGTTGCCAATAGCGCCTTTCAGGTTCATCACCAACGCCATGTTTAATGAATCTTTACGCGCCATAGAAGCTTGCAGGTCCTGGATGTAAAGGTCTTTTGCACCAATGTTCTCCAGTGATTTCTTTATGCTTTCGGCTTGTGAAGAAGAAATAACTGAAAGGTCCTGCAGTTGTTTCAACGCCTGCGTATTGTTTTGTTTCAGGAATTCATTTTGCTTCTTCAGATTGTCTATTTCATTTTCAAGGGTAGTTTTATTACGGGCATATTCAGCTTTAGCATCTTCGCAGCCTTTAAGATCACCCTGTAATTTGGTATAGTTACCGCTCAGCTCATTGTATTTTGCGATTTCACCTTTATATTTTTTTGAGCTAACACATGAAAAAAGTAACAGAGAAGATAGTCCTGTAAATAACACCTGTTTACAATTCATATATATGTTGTTTTAAAGTTTAGCCAAATTCCTCAAGTCCACTCTCCTCGTTTACTGACCCCAGTACGCAAGTATTGTGCCGGTAGCCGCAAAGGTATTGATGAAACCAATTAACAGCCCTGTAAACTGATTTAATTCGGTAATTTAAGTTTGTTTTAAGTTTTTTTTATTGCTAACCCATGCTATACAACGAATGTGGCTATAATTTTTTTTTGGAGGTGTAACCAGTAGGTAGTAACATCAGTCATGTTAGATGGCGTATCAATAACGCGCTCCTCAAAGTACCTACTTGCACTAACGGCAATTATTAAACGGCATTATAGTATTCACTTCATTTATACCTCCCATGATATGCTGCCCCTGCAATCAATAAAACATATTAAGAAATATTATATAAATCAGAATGCATCTTAAAAACTACCACTAAGTGGTATTGATTGGTATTGGTAATATTTGTCACTTTGTTGTCCCACATGGTTTCAGCCATTGCCTTTTCCAAAGTAGTTTTCTCAGAAATTTCATGTGGGTAACCCTGCTACGTCGCGCTGGCAGGGTTTTTTGTTGCCCTTCCCACCAAAATAATTAGTCACACAATACTAAAATAATTAGTGTTGATAATATAATTTTCTCTACATTTGGCAATCGGTAAATTTGAAAGCATTAAAACAACCCATTATGGCAGAAAACGAAAAAGCGAAAGCGCTTAAACTCACTATAGATAAAATTGAAAAAGATTTTGGCAAGGGAAGTGTGATGATGATGAACGAAAAGTCAACGGAACCCATGGAAGTAGTATCCACTGGTTCTATTGGCCTGGATGTGGCGCTGGGAATCGGCGGCCTGCCGCGCGGGCGCATCATCGAG
>CBIMFG010001378.1:0-1560 GCA_966243125.1 uncultured Niastella sp. | reverse complement strand
TTTCATTATTGTCATAAGCCTGGTTGCCATAAGCCATATAGAGGTTTTCGCCAAAAGTGAAGACCTTGCCAATTTTATGTTCTGAATTTATGCGGAAGTTATAACGGCGATAACCTACAGTAGGTGAGGTGCCTTTTTGATCAAAAAAGCCGGCAGAAGCATAAAAGCGGGAAACATCGTTACCGCCACTTAAACCTATATTGGTTTGCGTCATTGAACCTTGTTTAAAATATGCATCCTGCCAATCGGTAACATTATTACCATAAGTGGTGGCAGCGCCGTCGTAAATGGGCTGGTTAACCCATACCGGGTCGTAGCCTGGATCACGCCTGGGCACTAAACTTCCTCTGTAAGCGATAGCATATTGATCAAATTGTTCAGGATTTATCAGGTCTAATCTTTGGGTAATATCCTGAATGCCATAATAAGAATTAAGGTTTACATGAAATTTGCCATCCCGGCTGCCTTTTTTGGTAGTAATCATAATTACACCGCTGGTTGCCCTGGAGCCATATATTGCGGCTGCAGAAGCATCTTTCAATACATCTACAGATTCTATATCCCTTGTATCAATGGTTGAGAGATCGCCTGTAGGGAAGCCATCCACCACATATAAAGGATTAGAAGCATAACTAATAGAACTTATACCTCTTATAGTAACAATCGGGGATGTACCGGGGCTCCCGTTGTTTACAACCGAAAGACCAGGCACACGGCCCTGTAATGCCTGCTGCACGCTTACAACAGGAACTTCATTTAATGTTTTATTGTTAACCGTGGAAATAGCCCCCGTAACGTTTGTACGTTTTTGGGTACCGTAACCAACAACAATTACCTGCTCAAGCTGGGAATTAGTTAAGGTTAATGAAACGGTTATGTTGCTTTGGTTGCCCACCGTAATTTCCTGGGCGGTAAAGCCTACAGAGCTTATTACCAGCATATCCGCAGGTGATGCGGATATAGAAAATGCTCCGTTTTCATTGGTGGTAGTTCCTCGGGAAGTTCCTTTTACGGTTACGGAAGCTGCGGGTACAGGTTTGCCTGTTTCATCCGTAACTTTTCCCTGTACTGTCTGGGCATTCGCAGTGGTTTGAAGTGCCGAGAAAAAAATAAACGCTAAAATGGTCAGTACCTGTTTTCTGGCAACAGCAAACAAATACCTCGTTAGTCGATTTGGCATGTTGATAATCATAAGAGTTGTTTTTAGAAAATAAAAAGCTGTGTTATAGGCTGTAAAAAAATTGTGTTTCGGTATATAGTTGACATACTAAAGCAAAGCAATTTTATCATCAATCGTTGTACGAATAGTCTTTAAGAGAAATTGGCAATAGAATTATCCCGGATTTACAATAGTATTACAGAAACCGATTACGAAAAAGACACTACTTTCTTTATTTATGCTGCATCTCTTGTTATTTGTCTCTTATCGCAGCAATAATATTTTGTCTTATAAAATAATGATTTCAGGGCTAAAATAAGGATTTTGTTTATTTTAGCAATCGATTGCATTATTTTTTTTAAAATTAATGCAATCTGCAATTCCGCTTTGAAACTGTAAGG
>CBIMFG010001377.1:0-1565 GCA_966243125.1 uncultured Niastella sp. | reverse complement strand
ATCGCCTTTTTCAAAACCAATGTCGCCGGTAAGAGAAAGGGCCATTCTGCTAATACCTTTGGATTTTGGATTATTATAGTATCTAACCAATAGGCTATTGTCGGAGTGAAATCTTTTTCTTCCGGGAAGGCCACCCGCATCGGAACCCTAATAATCATTGGTAAGTATTTTGAAATTGCTGGTGGGGTTCCAGGTAATGTTGGCGCCCAGGCCTGGCATTTTATTGAACCGGCCATAGCTTTGCCAGCCATTGATGATCCAGGGTTCAATTTTAAGATGTTTGGTAGGATGTATTTGAATACGTATTCCATTAAAGAACCAGGGCGTGTTATCAGAAGTAAAAGAAGCCTGGTACTCCCAGTTCTCCACCTGGTAATAAGAGTTCAAACCTATGTACGACATAAATAAACCGGCGTCGATGTTAATGCCATACCATTTATTAAAGTGGTAACCCACATAAGCCTCACTCAGGTAACGGTATACGTTGGCTAATTGGTATTGACCCCGGTAAGGGCTAACATCATTCCTGGGCACCACAATTGATCTGGTGCCAAACTGCAACATTACTCTTGCCCTTGCATTTTGATAAGTAAAGTCGCCGCCCAAACTTAAATGCGACAATTGAATTTCGTTGTTGCGGGCCAGTGCAGTGGACCCCACCACCGTATTATCGATTGGTTTATTAAAGGAGTGCGTGTAGTTCACGTCTACCATAACACTGGGAACAAAGTATATGCCGTGTAAAACGGATGAGTCGCGCCGGTCGCTCCCATTTTGCCAGTTGGTTTCAATATCACCGAACGGTATTTTAGGGTTTGTTGAATCCTGCGCTGTAAGGTGAGTTGCGATTCCCTGCATAAGCAGGCCCACTATTACCAAATTTTTCATTCTGAAAGTTTTAGTTATTAGAAATGTTATATGCTGAGGGTTTGTAAAAACAGAAATTTTAGTTTATACATTTTAGCGTAGACATCGTATGCCATCAGCTGTTTGTCTGAATTGAAATAGGCGTCCAGCGCATAATGAAAGGCGCTTTTATCAGGGTAGGCGCTTTTTAAATTTTCAATTGTTAATGGTAAAATGGGGCTGTCTGCAGTGGTACTGAAGAAATACAGATCAGTTCTGTACATTCCCTTACCGCCAGCCGGCACTACGTTTTTGTTTTGGGTATATAAATAAAAAGCCGTGGTATCTACTACCTGAAATTTTTCTTTATGATAGATCCTGTTGTTTTGAGCCACTGCGGGTAAAAACCTCAGTGTGGCTATCGTGATCAATATTAATTGGTACGTTTTCATAATAGGTGCTGAGGGTACCAAAAACATACCGGTTGGCGGGAAACAAGTGCATTAATCAGCAGAACGCAATGCAGGCAAGGTTTTGAAAGGAATGGTAGTAATCCGTGCCATACCGGGAGGCAATGAAAAACCTATCATTTTAACAAAGAACCCTTTCAAAATGAAAGGGTCCCGAATGAATATATTTTCGGTCAATGATCTTGGTAACCTGCAAGGGTCTTTATATCAATCAATTACAGTTGAAGCATCTTATGGCAGGAAAAAAGG
>CBIMFG010001376.1:0-1568 GCA_966243125.1 uncultured Niastella sp. | reverse complement strand
TGAAACAGGCGCTATCATTAAATGGTTTGGCACCTGCACCGATATCCATGATCAGAAAACATTTGCTGAAATACTGGAAAAACAGGTAGAAGAAAGAACAAAAGAACTACAGCGAAGCAATGAAGACCTGCAACAGTTTGCACACGTAGCTTCGCATGATCTTAAAGAACCCGTACGTAAAATAAAAACCTTTGTTGGCAATGTACAACAGGAGTTAGGCGAACACCTGGATGAAACCTGTTTGTTTTATCTCAACAGGGTGCAGGTGGCCACCAACCGCATGCTCTCTATGATTGACGGAGTGCTTACCTATAGTACCGTTAGTGCGCTGGAAGAAATATACGAGGTAGTTGATCTCAACCTTGTAATAAAAAATGTTGAATTTGATCTGGAAATGGCTATCCATCAAAAAAATGCAACCATTCACCATGCCAATTTACCTGTACTGGAAGGCGCCCCGCACATGCTGCACCAGGTATTTTATAACCTCATCAGCAACTCGCTTAAGTTTGCCCGGCACGATGCAGCACCTGTTATTACTATAACCGCTACTACCATTGAGAAAAAAGGACGCCCCTTTGCACGCATTGTGCTGGAAGATAACGGCATTGGGTTTGAACAAAAATATGCGGAGAAAATATTCGGCACCTTTACGCGGCTTCATTCAAAAGATAAATACGAAGGGGCCGGATTGGGACTTTCGCTTTGCAAAAAAATAGTAGAGCGGCATGGTGGCTCCATTACAGCCAAACCTGCACCTGCAGGGGCCATTTTTGAAATAGAATTGCCACAGAAACGCTTATCTGTTGATTTCTTGCATTAAATTACGATCCCTAAATGAACCGTAATAATGACCGAAGCCAATATTGATCATTTTCGTTGGCACTATATTTTTGTTACTGGTGGCTTATGTGGTTATGAGGTATATAGATGAACCGGTTAGAAGGTGGTTAAGCAGATAGGCATTAATCCTTTGCCTTTTTTATCATTTTTAACGCTTTTTCAGCATCCACTATTCCCAGGCAGGTAAATACTTTGCCATCAACTTTATTATAGTTGATAAAGAATTCTTCAATCTGCTCATTGTGTACTTTTCCTAACTGATCAATTGATTCAATCAATGCATAGGTAATAGAACCGGTTGGTACGCAAAAGTACCGGTCGTTGCGAATGGGCTTTTCTCCATCCTCTTTTTGCTCAGCCTTCAATGCACCAATAATTCTACAGGTAATACGCGCGCCTGTAAAGCTGGCAAATTCCGACAGTACCAGCACATCCAGCGGATCGCCATCTTCACCCACGGTACCCGGAATAAAACCAAAATCATAGGGGAACACCATGCCCAGTGGCAATAACCGTTTTAATTTAAAGATCTTAGCGTCGGGGTCGAATTTATATTTGGCCTGGGTAGCCCGTGGCGATTCAATAACAACTTCAATGTTTTGCATATGGCTTTTATGAGAGTAGTTGCAAAAACCTTTCCCGGGGCTGTGGTGTGTTTTTTGAAGTGATAATTTTATGGATTGGATTTTACAATTGTTCGGACAAGGTAAAGATCTGACCACCCT
>CBIMFG010001375.1:0-1575 GCA_966243125.1 uncultured Niastella sp. | reverse complement strand
GTTACTTTGGTATTGCCACGCCTATAGATACAACAGCAGGCAAAAAGGAATTTCAAACCCGTGCTCAGTCGTTATTACCTGTAGATGAACCCAGCACGTATAACCAGGCCATTATGGATTTTGGTGCAACTATTTGCAAACCACAAAACCCATTGTGCAGTGATTGTGTGCAGAACAAAGCCTGTGAAGCATTTAAGCAAAATACCGTATCGCAACTGCCGGTTAAAGAAAAGACCCTTATACGCAAAGAGCGCTGGTTCTATTACTTTATCATAGAGCACAAGGGCAAGTGGTATATAAAACAAAGAACGGGTAAGGATATATGGGAAAATTTATTTGAGTTTGTTTTGTTTGAAGCGTCCAAAGCAGTTGATGATATTACCCCCAAACTGCCATTTTTAAAGAAGCTGGTGAATGGGCAGCAATGCCAGATTGAAAGCATCAGCAAGATGTACCGTCAGCAACTTACACATCAAACCATTCATGGCAGGTTTATAAAGATCAAAGTACAGGAAGCATTACCCAGTTTGAGCAATTATTTTCTAATTGATAAGAAGCAACTCACCAATTATGCCTTTCCTAAGGTCATTACTACGTTTTTAGGAGAGCCTGCATCCGCGGCCCAGTTGTTTTAAGGCCGTTAGGAATCTTATAATCGTTCATATAAGCCCTGGGCCTGTTATGTACCGGTAAACGCACATGGGAAAACTATACTATTTGTGAAAGTCACTACAGCTGGCTATCCCGGTCGTAATGAGGCTAAATAATTCTATTTTTTTCTATTAAAAAATTTAACTTTAAAAAGGAATAAAAAGGCGCAGACGATTATATAACATCAAATTTACCATCTATGAGAGGAGTAAACAGGGTAATGCTTATTGGTAATTTAGGAAAGGACCCGGATACACAGCACCTTGAGGGACATATTGCCGTAGCAAAATTTCCTTTGGCGACCACCGAAACATTTAAAGACAGATCGGGCAAGCTCATTTCTCAAACAGAATGGCATACCGTGGTACTTTGGAGAGGATTGGCTGAACTGGCGCAAAAATACCTGCACAAAGGCAGCCTGGTGTACATAGAAGGCAGACTCCGCACTCGTAGCTGGGAAGATAAGGAAGGGAATAAGAAATTTGCGACCGAAGTAGTAGGAGATAACCTGATCATGCTGGATAAAAGGGCCGATGCCACGCATGGCTCACATGGTACTACCACCCCGCATAGCGATAATATAGAAGGATTTAACAGTGCCGATATACCACCCATTGGTGACACCCCATCTCAGGATTTGCCATTCTAACCCAACCCATTATTTTTGCAGTTCAAAATAAAATCAGCAGGGGGCCGATTAAAGAAGTATAAAGTTGCTTTTAATCGACCCCTTTCTGATTAACTTTGTTAATTAAGGATTTAACGCGACTGGGATGCAAATCGATTGGACGAGATCAATTTTATTCATGAAAACCCCAAGTTTTGGATAAGCCTTTGTTGATTTTTGGATTTGAGTATGTGTTTAAGCTGCTGTTGATGGTGACCAATGTACAGGCTACCACGCTGCTGGCTGCTGCAGTGCTT
>CBIMFG010001374.1:0-1598 GCA_966243125.1 uncultured Niastella sp. | reverse complement strand
TTTAATATCTGTAGAAAACCAGTTTAGCCCGCTGGTTACTTTTATGTTCACCTTTGCGCGGTGGCTGTTTAGTTTGTTCCCCTTTAACTGGTTGAATCCATAAATAGTGATGCCTTTTTTTTCCCATACTTCAAAGGCCGTAAAGAACCATTCCTCCTCTAAAAAACGACTTTTATGCAAATAGAAATGGCGCAGGTCGTTATCGAGCTGTTCCAGAAAATCGGGATGTTGCTTTATTAACAAAGCAATGAAATCGGTTTCGGCCGGTTCGTTGCGGTACATGGTTTGTACTTTGCCATCCTCATCGGTGGTATAGAGCTGCCGTTTGGTGCGGACGGGAATTTCTACATTACCATATTTCATTACGGGGTCTATTATTACATAGTTCCCCAACTCACTTAAGTAAATTACTTTCTCCTGTCCTTCGATACCTGGTTGTATTACCTGTTCTGGAATAGGTGTGAGTGTATCTGGATACAAAATGGGCAGGTAGTCGGCCAGTGGTGTTAAAATGGTTTCCTGAAATGATTTGAATTTGGATTCATGAATACGAATAATGCCATTGGTGCGGGCAAAGAACCGTACCACATTCATTAAATGAAAATTGCCAATGGGATATAACGTATCGCCAATGTGAAAGAAATAATCATATTTAATGCGCAGGTCGTTCCAGTTGAATTCCTTTCCGTTGATGGTGGCCTGCAGCTTTAATTCATAAAAAGGTTCGGCCCATTGCACCCAAATAGAAAGGTCCTGCGCTATTGGCCCCATTGTTACTGGTTGAATAGAACCAGCTACTATATTTTCTGAAAACTCTGGATTGTGATAAAAGAACGCCAGCTGTAGCGGATTCTTTATGATCGTTTTTAAGGCATCAAGATCGCTGGCTGTTCTGGCTGCAGTTGGATTGTTTTGAAAACGCGCAATCGCCGAAAAAAACTTTACCTGGGTAACATCGTTTGTTTTTAATGCCTGATCGAGTGGATCAATGAGCGTTAACGGATTTTTTATTTTTCCGGCCTGTGTTGTTGCTGCCTGGTATAATTCAATGCATAATTGTTTATGAAACTTATACTGTTTTAAAACAATAAACAACTTGGCATTGCCCGAATCAGTAACGCTTACCGGTATTGATGGTGCTGACTTTGGCAACAGCTGCTGAAAGTCGCTCATAAATTCTGGTGTGGCCATAGGAACTTAATAAATCGTGAAACGTGAGAACAGCTTCAAAGCTGTAAGCCGCAAGCTGCAAGCAAATACAGGCTGAAAGCTGGTAGGTGAAAGCCTAAAGCAATACACCACGACGCGGCTCCTTTATTAACCCTGTCAACCCTTTCAACTTTATCAACAACCCTGGTCAACTTGTTAACTCGTCAACTGGTCAACTTGTTAACTGGTCAACTTTTCACCTCACCCCTCAAACCCTACATCATCTTTCAAATTACTCCCATCAGCAGCGGCGGTGGCTAATTGATCGCAGCGATTATTGAATGGGTTATCGGCATGACCTTTTACCCATACAAACCTAAGCTGGTGTTTTTGCATCAATTTATAAAAGCGGGTCCATAAGTCTTTGTTCTTTTTTCCCCCTTTGAAGG
>CBIMFG010001373.1:0-1612 GCA_966243125.1 uncultured Niastella sp. | reverse complement strand
GTAAAAAAATGCCTATCCAGTCAACCTGGCTAACCGGGCGCTTCTCCGCATACTTTGGACTGCGTACATATTGCAGCGTAAGCAAGGCAGCGATAATACCCACCGGTATGTTGATGTAGAAGATGTATGGCCAGGAAGCATGGTCTACAATATAGCCGCCAAGCGGTGGTCCCAGCGTTGGCCCTACAATTACCCCTAATACATAGATGGCTTGCGCCATGGCCCTTTTTTCGGGCGGATAACTTTCGGTGATGATGGTTTGTGAGGTAACCAGCAGGGCGCCCCCACCCAACCCCTGAATAAAACGAAAGATAACCAACTCAACCAGTGTGGAAGAGTTGCCGCATAAAAAAGAAGCAACGGTGAAAATAATAACCGAGGCTGCAAAATAATTTCGCCGGCCAAACTGTTGCGACAGCCAGCTGGTCATGGGTACTATAATAACATTGGCAATTGAATAGGCGGTAATAACCCAGCTTATTTCATTGAGCGTAGCACCCAGGCTGCCGCGCATGTCGTGCAGGGCCACGTTTACAATGGTGGTGTCAATAATCTCCAACAATGCGCAAAACACTGCTGTGATGGTAATGATCACCCTTCTTGAACCATATTCAACCAATGATCCTTGTTGTTCCATAGTCATTCTTATTACTTAATCCAGGTGCACATCTACATTCACGTTCATACCGGCCTTCAGTTGCTTCACCAGGGAATCCTGTTTGTTGAACTCTATTTTAACGGGTAAGCGTTGTACTACTTTTACAAAGTTGCCGCTGGCATTATCGGGTGGCAGTAAAGCAAACCGGGCGCCGGTAGCGGGTGAAAAAGAAGTAACAGTGGCCTCGAAGTCATGACCGGGAAACGCATCTACGTTAACGGTAGCTTTTTGACCAATGCGCAGATCGTGAAACTGGGTTTCTTTAAAGTTGGCCACCACCCAAATATCGTTGTCTTGTATAACACTGAAGGTTGCCTGACCAGCCTGCAAAAACTGACCCGCCTGTACGTTTATTTTGGAAGTTATACCATCTGCCGGAGCGGTTACCACGGTGTAAGATAAATTCAGTTTGGCATCATCCACATCTACCTGGCGTTGTTTAATGGTAGAATTGGCTACGTTTATCTGCGTACCTGTAGCGTTGCTTTGTGAGCTTACCGCACTGGTTTGACGGGCAGCCTGGTTTCTTTGCTCCTGTAACACCTGCAATTGCTTCTCTGCTTTTTCCTTGCTGGCTTGTGCACTTTCAAACTGTTGCAGGGTAATGGAATGGTCTTTTATCAGGTTTGCATAGCGGTTATAATCCTGCGTAGCCTGCCAAACGCTTACTTTAGCCGCTTCAATTTGTGCATCAGCTGCTTTAATAGCAGCGGCTGAGGTGCCGATATTCGCCTGCGCTGCCTGTGAAGTAGCTTTGGCCGAAGTAAGGTTGCTTTGGGCAGTACCCAATGCAGCTTCCGCCTGTTCCAGTTTCAGTTTCAGGTCACGGTCGTCGAGCAATAACAGCGTATCGCCTTTCTTTACTTTCTGGTTGTCTTTTACCCTTACCTCCGTTACATACCCTGAAATTTTCGGGATCACGGGGTTGATGTTGGCCTCCACCTGTGCATCATC
>CBIMFG010001372.1:0-1623 GCA_966243125.1 uncultured Niastella sp. | reverse complement strand
AACCAATGTTGTTGGTACCCTCATACCCCTGCTCCTCACGGAAATACAACCCCCAGGCATACTGACCGCCGGGCGCAGTAGGCCAGCCGCCGGTGGTTTCCTGCGAAATGTTGGCCAGGAAAGCCGACAGCTCACGCTTGCGGGTGGTCAAATCGCCTTCGTTCAGGAAAGAACCATAGTCGATCGTTTCTGTAATGAGCATAGAAGTCGCCTCATTAAAACCATCATCTGTACGGAACACGATAGCAGCACCGGTTGTTTTGTCTACGCGGGTGAGGCGATAGGAATTGGTGCCGCAATGGCGTTCAGCAATAACCGTAATATTGCCCATGCGACGAACCGCTTCCGAAAAGTTGGCATAAGAATAGAAGTCTTTTGCTGCAGTGGAAGGCAGGGTACCCGCTCCGGAGCGGTCATCAGGGTTAAAACGGTGTGGGAATAATACATTCCAATCGGTGCTGGCTACTACATCACTTAAGGTTTGTGCATGCGTAGTGTTAAAGGTGACCATACTGCATAGCAATAGTACGGCCATGAATAGTCGCTTCATAAGATACAAGATTTAAAGTTAATGAGTACTTGGATTGCAGCAAATATAGGGGATACCTTATCCAGAAAGAGCTTGTGGATAGAAATATAAATAAAACGAATTTAAATTCGTTTGAAGATCATCACTACCTCCTACTTCCCATCCAATTGTACCCGCACTACGCTAAACGAATATGGTGCTGTATTCAAAAGGATGTTCTTACCCTTTACCACAAACGCAGATTCAACAGGCGCTACATGGGTTGGCGTGTTGAATGTATTTACCGCAGTGAGGTCGGACTGTATCGTTAGCAATTTTCCTGTGGCGGCTGTTTTTTTTACGCCATCCAGTTGTACCGTATTGGTTTGTACTTTGTCGGAGGCGTTCACCACTTTTATGATCAGTTCATTGGTAGCTGCATCAATACAGGCCGAAGCATAGAGACTGTCCTGACCCGCTACTGTTTCATTGTTAAGCGTAATAGGCACTACTTTGGACCCTTTATTAAGAGAGAATAGTTTTTGCACCTGGTAATCGGGTGTACCATATGCCTGCAGGTTGTTCACCCAAATCAAATCAGGCGCCCATTGCCAGCCATCTACGTTTGCAAACAGCGGTGCATAGGAAGCCATGCCTACCACATCGGCGTTGCGTTCAAGACCGGTCATAAATGCTGCTTCTGATAAAGCGGCCAGCCAGGTGTTGCGGTTGCTGCCCACCGTATTATCAACATGCGAAGCGTATTCGCCACCGAACACTTTACTACCGGTACGGGGATAATTATCATACCGGCGCGCATTCTGGAGAAACCATTCGGGTTTGCGATAATAATGTTCGTCAATAAAGTCGGCATTCAGTTTACGGAGTTCGCCATTCAGATTATCGAACCGTTCGCCATTGGGATCGGTGCCTGAACTGCAGATCAATTTTATGCTGGGATATTTTGCTTTGATGGCTGTTTGAAATGCCTTTAACCGTTCAATATATTGCGGTCCCCAGTTCTCATTACCGATGCCCATCATCTTCAGATTGAATGGTGCAGGATGGCCCATCTCAGCCCGTACCTTACCCCATTGGGTGTTTACATCGCCATT
>CBIMFG010001371.1:0-1624 GCA_966243125.1 uncultured Niastella sp. | reverse complement strand
ATGGGCCTCCACGATAGCATCGTGCGCAGCCAGGGCCTCGAATTTATTTTCAGCCGTAACAAATGGCAATCCGGTTAAGGAGGCAATGTGTTTGGCAACATTTTCAGAATAATTAGCGGGGGTATTGATACCGGTACCAACAGCGGTTCCACCCAATGCCAGCTCGCTCAGGTGCGCCAGGGTGTTTTTAATAGCGCGTAAGCCATGATCGAGTTGAGATACATAACCACTGAACTCCTGGCCAACGGTAAGCGGCGTAGCATCCATAAAGTGCGTACGGCCGATCTTTACCACGTGCATGAACTGTTTGCTTTTTTCAGCCAGGGTGTTGCGCAATTTTTCAATACCTGGAATGGTAACTTCAACCAGTATTTTGTACGCCGCAATGTGCATGGCGGTGGGGAAGGTATCGTTTGAAGACTGCGATTTATTTACATCGTCGTTGGGGTGCAGGAATTTTTCTTTATCGGAGAGTTTACCGCCTTTGATAATGTGACCGCGGTAAGCAACCACCTCATTTACGTTCATGTTGCTTTGGGTGCCGGAACCGGTTTGCCAAACTACCAGCGGGAAATAGGCATCCAGTTTTCCTTCCAGAATTTCATCACAAACCTGGCCAATAACATCGCTTTTTTCTTTGGGCAGAACGCCTGCTTCGAAATTGGTGATAGCGGCCGCTTTTTTCAGGTACGCAAATGCCTTAATGATCTCTTTGGGCATTTTATTGATATCCTGTGCAATTTTGAAGTTGTCAATACTGCGTTGCGTTTGGGCGCCATACAGGGCATCGGCAGGAACCTGCACTTCACCCATGGTATCTTTTTCTATCCGGAATTCCATATTGTAAAATTTGCGCAAAAATACGGTTGAAGGTTTAAAGTATAAGGTTTAAAGTATAAGGTTATTGCCGCATTTTGAAATTCAAAACTAATCACGAGTTTCAATACGCAACGACCTTAAACCTTATACCTTAAACTTTCTACCTGATAATCAACTCACTTTTCAATACAATATTCTCATAGGGAGACTCTTGCCCTGCTACTTTTTTATCGATAAGGCGGAAAAGGAGCTCTGTAGCGCTAACACCCTGATCGTAGGGGAATTGTTCTACCGAGGCCAATGGGGGATATTCCACATACTGCGTAACTGGTACATTGGCATAACTTACAAAACAGACATCTTTATTGATAGCCAGTTTTTTCTGCCGGGCGTATTGAATGGCGTCGAGGGTAACATAGTCGTTGAACGAAAGAATGGCAGTAGGTCGCTTTTTTAGCTGTAGTAAGGCGTCTATAGCCTTCCTGGTGCCTTCAACCGACAAATCGGTGCTCACGATCAGCGATTCGTTCACGGGCAATTTGTGGTTTTTATGCGCTTCTATATAGCCATTGAGCCGTTCGTTCTTCATATTGAGGGTGGGCGGCCCTTGCAGATAGCCTATCCTTTTATGGCCGTTCTTTATAAGCCATTCTACCGCTTCCACCGAGCTGTCGTACAGGTTGCAGCTTACCGAATGGATGTCTTTGGCATCGGGCACGCGGTCGAAGAACACCACGGGGATATCGTAGTTCTTCATTTGCTCAAAATGCTCAATATGGGTGGTGCAGCTGGAAATAGAAGCGAG
>CBIMFG010001370.1:0-1631 GCA_966243125.1 uncultured Niastella sp. | reverse complement strand
ATTGTTTTTCCAGTATGAACAAAATATTACGTTTACCAACAACCGGGTACTACCCTACACTACCGGTTGCGTAACAATTAGTTCACATAATCCTAACCGGGTCTTAATATTATTGTAACAATCAGGTCATATCTATGAGGGAATTTTGATAAACCCAAACTCATGGAAAAACGAGCAGTTGATGTAGTAGTTATATCTGATGTACACTTAGGTACATACGGATGTCGTGCAAAAGAACTGGTTGCTTACCTTAAAAGTATCCTGCCAAACATTCTTATTCTTAACGGGGACATTATTGACGGTTGGCAATTTTCCAAACGTTATTTCCCCGCTTCTCACATGGCGGTTATAAAAGAGGTATTGAACCTGATCACAAAAGGTACGCGCGTTTTTTATATTACTGGAAATCATGATGAGTTACTTCGTCGCTATGCCGACTTTCAGCTCAGCCATTTTACCCTCACCGATAAGCTGGTGCTGGAGATAGACAATAAAATGACCTGGATCTTTCACGGTGATGTGTTTGACAATACTACCAAGGGCGGCGCCAAAGTTTTGGCCAAATTGGGCAGCAGCGGTTATGGGGCACTAATCCTGTTTAACCGCCTGGTAAACTCCGTGTTGAAAGTTTTTGGCCGTGAGAAATTATCCATTTCAAAAAATGTAATGGCCAGCGTAAATAAGATGGCCAAGATCGATGCCTTTGAACAAATAGCCGCCGAACTGGCCATCGAGAAAAAATACGAATACGTGATCTGTGGTCATATTCACCAGCCGCAAAAAAGAGTGATCGAAAATGAAAAGGGTAAGGTTACGTACCTGAATTCGGGCGACTGGGTTGAACATTTAACCGCCCTGGAGTACCGGCAAAACGAGTGGACCATTTTTGAATACAACGAAAAAGATTTCCCGCAAACTGCTATAGATATACCGGCCAAGGTAAATGTGTTAACTGACGAGATCAGCTTTTACATAAACTCACTGGCTATTTAAATACTCAGAGGAAGACATTCAACATTATGAAGATATTCTACGCAATACAGGCTACCGGCAATGGACATATAAGTCGTGCCATGGAGCTGTTGCCCTATTTACAGAAATTTGGTACGGTTGACATTTTTTTAAGTGGTGGCAACAGTACGCTTAACCTGAACGCTCCTATTAAATACCGCAGTAAAGGATTGAGCCTTTACTATACCTGCGATGGCAGTCTTGATTACTGGAAGATCGTTAAAAACATTTCTCCATACAAAGTAATGAAGGAAGTGCGTGATCTGCCGGTTGAAAAATACGACCTGGTGATAAACGATTTTGAATGCATTACTTCATTAGCCTGCGCCCGTAAAAAAGTGCCTTCGGTAAACTTTGGCCACCAGGCAAGTTTTGTATCTGACAAAACTCCCCGCCCCGATAAACCCAGCAAAGCGGGTGAATGGATCCTGGCTAATTATGCCAAGGCCACTAATTATATTGGCCTGCATTTCGAAAGCTATGACGACTTTATTTTTTCGCCCGTTATAAAAGAAGAGATCACCCACGCAGAACCCACTAACAAGGGTCATATAACTGTATACCTTCCCTCCTATTGCGATAAGCAGTTAATTGAATTGCTGAAGCCTTTTAAAGACCAC
>CBIMFG010001369.1:0-1650 GCA_966243125.1 uncultured Niastella sp. | reverse complement strand
GTTCAGCATGATCCCGCTGAATATCGAGGAAGTCTTTCATGCGTTTGCTATTGCTGAAAGTGGGCGGGTCCATCACTACCAGGTCGTAGGATGCAGGTGGTAATGAATCGAGGTATTGTTTTACATCGGCATGAACAAACTCGTGCTTTTTCTCATCATACAATTCATTCAACCGCATATTTTCTTCAGCCCATTGCAAATAGGTTTTTGACAGGTCAACCGAAGTAACTTTAGAAGCGCCACCAGCTGCCGCGTATACGGAAAAAGAACCGGTATAACAGAAAAGGTTCAACACGCGCTTTTCATTAACCTCATTACGTACCATCCCACGCGTTATGCGGTGATCGAGAAATAAACCGGTATCCAGGTAATCGCTAAGGTTCACTTTAAATTTCAACCCAGCTTCTTCCACCACAAAGTTGGCGCCTTCTTCGCTCACGCGTTGGTACTGACCCAAACGGCCAGGTTTGCGCTGGCGTTCTTTTATGAATACATTGTCTGCCGGCATTTGCAGCACTTCGCAAATCAGCTCAATACAGGCTTCCAGCCAGGCTTCATGTTCTGCTTCTGCCATTTCAAATTTCCGCTTGTATTCTGCCAGGTATAAATTATCGCCATACCGTTCAATACAAAATGCAAATTCAGGCAGGTCGTGATCATAAATGCGGTAACAGGTAATGCCCTGGCGTTTTGCCTGTTTATGTAAATGCCGGTACACTTTGGTGAGCCGGTTGCGGAACATGTCGAATTTCTCTGGGAGCATGTCGCAAAAGTAAGGAAAACAGCTACAAGCTTCAAGCCGCAAGCTATAAGCAATACACCTCTGCGCGGCAACGCCATCTTAAAACTCAGAACAAAGAACAAAGAACCAAGAACTCTGAACCTGGAACCTGAAACTTTAAACGTTCATATACTTCTTCAACCAAATAAACCCGATAGCAGTAATAAAACTCGTTGTTCCAAGAACCCACCACAACACATTAAACCCGGCATGTTCGGCAATTTGCGCTCCCAGGAAGGGACCGGTAGTTTGTGCAATTGACCAGGCAATGGTATACAGGCCGGCGTATTGTCCACGGTTGTGCTCGGCGCTGCGGGCCGTCCAAAAGGTATTCATAAACGGCAATACCAATATCTCACCCATTGTCATTACCACCATCATCAGCAACGCCATCAGGTGGTTCATGTGAAAGATGTTGAGCATAAAGTAGGCAATACCTACCAGAAACGTGCCTCTAACAATATAAAACAGGTTCGAGCGGCGGCCTTCCAGTTTAAAAATAAGCACCATTTCAATAATAGCGATCATAACGCCATTCAACGCACCTATTAAACCAATAAAGCGTTCGTTGAAATGCAAATCAATTTTGTAATAGGCATTCAGGTTAGTGAACAACTGAAAAAAGCAGCCAGCAAATAGTATCGTAAGCAAAATGAACCAGAGATAGATCTTATCGCGGTAAGCCGAATGTGAAGGATCGGCCACAGTGGCTTTTTTTTCAGGCTTTACTTGTTTGGATGGACGCAAAAAATACCACAACAATAATACAGCAGTGAGATTCGTAGCACCGTCAACCCAAAACAACAATTCATAATTGATAGCTGCCAATAAACCACCAATAGCACTACCAACGGCCCAACCCAGGTTAA
>CBIMFG010001368.1:0-1654 GCA_966243125.1 uncultured Niastella sp. | reverse complement strand
TCGGGCATGCCTTTCATGCGCGCCCTGAGCCCTCGTCCTGCCTCCCGCAGCGCGCACACCTCCGTGCTGCGGCCATTACTCGATATCCCGCGAGCGGACATCGAGGCATACGCCAGGCGTCGCAAGCTTCGCTGGATCGAAGACGAGAGCAATCTCGAGACGCATGGACCTTTTCCAGGAGATCGTAATACAATTATGGGGCGCTTATCCACGGTTCAGGGGCGATTCAAAATTCAGCACCTGGCTATACCGGATTGCACTTAATACCGCCATCTCAGACCTGCGTAAACAAAAGAAGTACATTAAGAGCGTAGAACCTGAATTATTGCCTACTGAGATACAGGACATACAATACAGTAACGAAAAAGAAGAGCGGTTGCAGCAACTTTATAAAGCAATTAACCATCTTACTGAAATAGAACGGGCTATTGTAATGCTGTACCTTGAAGACAAGAGTTACGAAGAAATGGAAGATATTTTGGGGATCAATCAGAATAACCTGCGCGTGAAAATGAACCGGATCAAAGAAAAATTACGTAAACTCACAAAATCTGTAGAACATGGAGTTAGATAGCCTGAAAGATATTTGGAAAAACCTGGATGAAGAAGATCTTCAGCCAGCAAGGGAAGTGCCTATTACGTCCATGTTGGACAAGCGTTCACAAAGCACTATTGCCCGGCTTAAACGCAACCTAAACCGCGAGCTCATTGCTGTGGTGATCATATATTCTTTAAACATCTGGTACATTATAGCCTACCAGCAGCTGTACAGCGAACTGGCTGTATTGCTGGCATTGGTAGCAGGCGCCTTCCTCTATTATTATTATCGTAAAAGCAAGCTGTTGACACAAATGCAGTGTGTGGCCTGCGAAGTGCATTCGAACCTGAAACAGCAGTTACATACCCTGGAAAAATATGTGCGCTTTTATTTTGTAGCAGGTTCTATAATTACCCCGCTTGCTTATTTTGCCGCCGGTTTAATTATATTATTCAACGCTCAGGATTTTAACTCCTCACTAAATGATGTGCCTGCAGGTGATGCCCAGGCCTCTGTTTCGCAAATACCCGTTGTAGCACACATCAGCAATCATCGTTTTTTTGTTTTGTTCGTTTCATTGGGAGCTGTTGTTACTGTTGGCAGTTATTTTTTTAACCGTTGGTTTGTTAATAAATTATATGGCCAGCATATTCAGAAGTTGAAAGAACTGTTGTATCAGATGGAAGAAGAAGGATAATGTTACAGCGGCGCTGGTAAGAAATAACTATTAAACTTAATAACTTCAATAGCCGGTGGCTGGTTTCGGTAACCAGTAACCGGTTTTTTTATTTTCCGGTAAGGGCTACTACAAATTAGGCAACCAACAGCTTATAGCCTGCATCTATTAGCAGGCATCCTGATTGAAGGTGTCTGATTTTTAAGTAATTTCATTAGCCTAAAAACGATTCGTTATGCCAACCCGTCGGGATTTCCTCAGGCAGTCATCACTGCTTACCGCCAGTTTATTTATCACCAAAGAAGAATGGTTTGCCGAGCCTAAAAAAATAGGGCTGCAGTTGTATACACTTCGCAACGAAATGGGTAAAGATGCTAAAGGAACTTTAGCCAAAGTAGCCGCGCAGGGATATAAAACAGTTGAAACATTTGGTTATGGCA
>CBIMFG010001367.1:0-1662 GCA_966243125.1 uncultured Niastella sp. | reverse complement strand
CATTGAATAATTAACACAGGTATAGGCAAAAAAATAACCCCGTTTTTTCCATTGTTATGGTAGAAACGGGGTTTTTGATAATTTGCTGTCGCTAAACAAAAACAAAATTATCTTCGGCGAATGTACCTGTTCTGTCAAAACTCTCTAAGAACCGAAAAGGAAATAATTTTTGAACACACTGAACTCGGCCATCTTCAAAAGGCCCTTCCTCTGAAAGAACTCAGTGAACTACTGCCGTTGAAGTATAAAAGATCAGGAGCTCACAGCTGGTTCGACAGACAGGGCATGATCAGCTTGTTATTTTTGCAATCATATACGCAGCTGAGTGATCGTAAATTTATCGACCATCTGAATGGAAACTGGCAAATGCAGATGTTCTGTGGGATTCAGCTGTCGATTCACCAACCCATTCAGGATAGAAACCTAATGTCGCGGGTAAGGAAATATGTGAGCAAGTTTTTAGATTTAGAGAAGTTCCAGCGGACGTTGATTGATCACTGGAAGCCGTTCATGCAAGATACACATGTTGGAATGAGTGATGCTACGGTGTATGAAAGTCATATGCGATATCCAACGGATGTTAAACTGTTATGGGAATGTTGTGAGTATCTTCATGGTCGCCAAAGAAAGCTTTCTGATTTTTTGGGAATAGCATTTTCCGCTAAACTATATGACAGGAAGAAGCAGGTCTATTTATCATATGCGCGTCGGCGAAAGAAGCCTTATAGGCTTACCAGAAAGATGCGCAAACAACTTGTTGTGCTGACCAAGAAGTTACTGAGTAAACTTCAGGATAGGATCACAAGCAATATCAAGATGATACCATCCAAAGAATTAGATCCGGTGTTTGAAAAGCTACGGACCATTAAACAAATCATCACGCAGCAGGAATATTTGTTGTCGCACAAAGGTAGCAAGATAGCAGACCGGATATTATCATTATACAAGCCCTATGTAAGAGCCATTGTGAGAGGCAAGGAAAACAAGCCTGTTGAGTTTGGTGCCAAAGTACATGTGATACAGGTAGACGGCATTAACTATGTTGAAAACTTTTCTTACAATGCATTCAATGAAGGCATCCGACTTAAATTAAGTGTGATAAAACACAAGGATTTGTTTGGGAAGTGCTCACACTGGTCAGCCGATGCAATTTATGCCAACAACAAGAATCGTAAATATCTTTCAGCACGAGGGATCATTACCAATTTTGTTCCTAAAGGTGTTGGTAAAGAACAGGAGAAGCAGATAAAATATTTACTAAATAAAGAGCGATCAACCCGTTTGGAGGGTAGTTTCGGAGTGGAGAAGAACTATTACGGTATGCGAAAGATAAATGCACGAAGTGCGCCCACCGAAAGGCTTTGCATACACTTTGGTATTATGACTGCCAATGCTGTAAGAATCAGTCAACGCATCAGAGAGCTAGCGCTGCGACAGGCAGCTTAAAAACAGAAATTGGCAAATCGTCAGGGGATAAGTGTGTCCATACAAATTGAAATTGAGAGTTCAGGAATAAATACTGTACGCATCTATACTTTTTTCCCTAAGGAGGCGATCAAAAAGACTACACAAACAAAAATCGGGAGCCAAATAAAATTTGGTTCTCGATTTTTTGCACCATTTTCATGCAGAGCCCAATTAAATAAATATTTCTTTCAAAAG
>CBIMFG010001366.1:0-1665 GCA_966243125.1 uncultured Niastella sp. | reverse complement strand
TGATCCCAACCTGATGGTCTATCATTGGGATGCATTTGATCCCACTTCTCCCAATTATAAAAAAAAGAAACCCTGGGTAGCGCCTGCTAATGGACCGGTAACATTTTTTGAAAATTCATTGTCAACCAACAACAGCGTTTTCATGGATGGAACCAATGATAAAGGTTATTTTAAGCTGGGTTATACGAACAACAACGAAAAAGGCATTGTGCCTAACAGCAAGGTCTTAAAAAACATCCTCAACTTCGGCGCCAGCTATAAACTGGCTGATAAGTTAACTGCCAGTGCGTTGGTTAATTATTCCAAAGTAGATGGCAGAGGCCGCTATGGAAGTGGCTATGATGGTGGCCGGAATATAAACGTTACACTCCGCCAGTTTGGTCAAAACGACTGGGACATGAAGGAGCAACGGGATGCTTATTTCCGCACCGGGAAAAATATTACCTGGAACTGGAAAGACCCCCGGGTAGCATCGGGCCTTGTACCAGCCTTCTATAATAATCCTTATTGGACGGTGTATCAAAACTATGAAACCGACACCCGAACCCGCACTTTTGGCAATGTTGCATTGAATTATGCCCCTACGGATTGGTTAAATCTTATGGGCCGCATTGCTGTTGACAACTATAATGAATTACAGGAAGAAAGGAATGCGGTAGGAAGTATCGGGGTTTCTTCCTATTCAAGGGTAGACAGGTCGTACAACGAGACCAACTACGATTTTCTGGCAACGGTAAATAAGGAGTTGTCAAAAGATTTTACATTCAGCGGGCTGGCAGGCATTAATATAAGGAAAAATACCCTGGGGAGTATCTCTGGCGCCACATCCGGCGGTCTCATAGCTCCCGGCCTGTACTATTTAGCCAACTCATTGGGTACTGTAACTGCACCTGCTGAAAGCTACGTAAAGAGAGAGGTGGATGGCTATTTTGCAGGGGGCACGCTCTCTTTCCGCGAATTACTCACCCTGGATGCTACCATTCGCAATGACCATTCTTCCACTTTGCCTAAGGGCTTCAATTCATATATATACCATGCCATTTCCGGTAGCTGGGTGTTTTCAAAACACCTGCAAAAATTGAATTGGTTAAGCTCCGGTAAATTACGTGCCAACTATGCTACGGTGGGTAATGATGCGCCGCCTTTAAGCCTTAGCAATGTATATGATCAGCCTGCACCCATGGGTAGCTATATCTTATTCTCATTGCCAAATACGAAGAACAACAGCAACCTGAAACCGGAGAAAACAACCAGTAAGGAAGTTGGTTTGGAAATGTCTTTCCTGCATAACCGTATTGGTTTTGATGTTACTTATTATCATACAAATACGGTTGATCAGATCTTTCCGGTGGCCACATCAACCAGTACCGGTTATGACAGCAAGTACATCAATGCAGGCAATGTAGAAAACAAGGGCATAGAATTGTCTTTGTTTGGCTCGCCGGTAAGCACTAAGAATTTTTCCTGGAACGTGAATGTTAACTTCACCCGCAACAGGAACAAAGTTTTGGATCTGTACGATAACAGTCAAAACCTGTTGATCGCATCCTTTCAGGGTGGTGTAACACTCAATGCAACAAAAGGGCGGCCCTATGGCGAACTGCAAAGCAATACCTTCCAGTTCCTGAATGGCAAGCGGCTGGTAAACAGCAGTGGGTTGTACCC
>CBIMFG010001365.1:0-1666 GCA_966243125.1 uncultured Niastella sp. | reverse complement strand
CCATAATTTTCTCCCTTTGTTAATACCACAAGCGTGTAAGGCTTAATACTGGCCTGTTTGGGCATGTTGTCGGGCTATACAAATTGAAATGCTGGATTGCTCATTTGTTATTTTTTAGTGTTGATTTGCTTAATGACAGAAGAGAGCAGGGCTATATGTTGCAATATAATATTTACAGTGAATTGCAACCGGGCCTTTTAAAGATTACAACAAAAAAAAATGGGCCGAATAGACATTCAGCCCCTGTGAAAACACGCCTTCCAAGTAAATATGTTGAGTAAATTACAATCGCATTGTTGATACAGTAATTTCCAATCAAATGCCAAAAGTGTAAGTTCCTAACAATCACCTAATTACTTGCGTGCCAAGGTGCGCATCCCTTCCTCGTCAGGGAACAATTTTCCAATAATGGGCTGGTGTAAACACTGTGCTACATACTACTACCTATCGGTAAATAGTGTAATTAATTTTAATCAATTGCATATGTAAATGATCGTTAGTTCTTAGTTCAGAGTTCCGGGTTCCAGGTTCAGAGTTCTTCGACGCGGTTACCGCGCTAAGGAGGTGTATTGCTTTCTCCGCCAGCTGGCGGATATGGCTTTAAGCTGTATTCGGCTTGCGGCTTGTAGCTTGTGGCTTGCAGCTAATTTGTGTACAATAAAATCCCTCTTTTTCAGTTTACAATGACGTCAAATTCAACTAATTTCGACCGCAACAAAAACTTACCCGGGTGAAATTCGTTCCTTTTTTACTGGTTGTCTTTGCAGTTTGTATCTCCGGTACCGTGGTGGCACAGAAAAAAGCGGCGTGGGTGTCGGGTCGGGTAGTAGGAGAAAATGAGCAGCCCCTGGATAAAGTGTCTATAGTGATCTTAGGACGGCTAAAAGGCGTTATTACTTCCGATTCCGGCACCTTCCGGTTAAAAGTTCCTGCCGATAAAGCATTTGCCCTTGTATTCAGCTATACCGGTTATAAAACCGAGCAACGCAATTTCCTGTTAAATGAAAATGAAGAGGAGGCGATGGTTATCCGGCTCGAACGCGGCGTGCGCGAACTGGAGCCTGTAGTTATAACCAACGAGCGGCAACGGCGCGAGGCCGGCCTGGTAGTTATCAACCCCAAAAATGCCATCAATATTCCTGCGCCTGTTGGCGGAATAGAAAGCCTGATAAAAGTATTTGTCGGTTCAAACAATGAATTAACCTCCCAGTACAACGTACGCGGTGGCAGCTATGATGAGAACCTGATCTATGTAAACGATTTTGAAGTATTCAGGCCCTACCTGGTACGCAGCGGCCAACAGGAGGGATTGAGTTTTATTAACCCTGAGATGACCCGCAATGTAAACTTTTACAATGGCGGCTTCCAGGCTAAATATGGCGATAAAATGTCGTCGGTGCTGGATATTCAATATAAAAAGCCGCGGCAGTTTGGCGGGTCGGCTTATGTAGGTTTGTTGGAACAGGGTTTGCACCTGGAAGGTATTACGAAAAATAACAAGTTCACCTATCTGATAGGCGTGCGTAACCGCAGCATGCGCAACCTGTTTAAAAGCCAGGAAACGCAGGGCAATTATGTGCCCTCCTCCAACGACCTGCAGGCTTTGCTTACTTACCAGATCAATGCAAAGAACAGTATTGAGCTGTTGGGGACTATTTCTCAAACC
>CBIMFG010001364.1:0-1680 GCA_966243125.1 uncultured Niastella sp. | reverse complement strand
TATGCGTCTTCCATTAACGGTTATGAACGCATTTGTACACCAGGCGGGAATGCGCAGGTACAGCGGAAATTTTACGGCATGTTGTGTTTGTATGGTGAAACTGATCCCTTCTTCAAACGGATAATGGGTTTCGGTTGATACCGTCACTTCGGTTCCATTCCCTACTTTGGCTATTACGTCTCCGGATACATATAATTGTGCAGCCAGTCCGTTATCGGGTGTGGCCATCCAACTGTTGGCTGCATAATAGGCCCAGCCGGCAGCATGATTATGCTGACAACAACGGCTGCTGAAGGGATTCATCATCAAAAACGGGCCTTCATTGGCAATACCGGGTGCATGGTTCTTGCTATCGCTCACGATCATATTGGGCGCGGTCAAATACCGCAGGCTGCGATAGTCGGGCATAAACGCGGCAGGGAAAGTATTGAATGCAACGTCTTCGCAATTGTCGGCCCAAAAAGCATCACCGGTAAATTGTAACAACAGTTGATCACTGGTCATTTGTTCTACCATACCGCAGGTTTCTACTGCCTGTCGCGGATCGTCATAGCCCTTGCGTGCATTTTCATCGGCGCCAAACAGTCCGCCCGGCACCTGGCCATACAACGCGCGCACCAGTTTAAAATCATTATAGGTAGCTTCCAGATCAGCAGGGTTGCTGCTTTGCATATAATACGTGGCCGGCTCGCGGTAACTTTGTACTACGTTTACATTATGCCAGTTCGGTAAATTGCCTTTTTGTCGCCAGTTGGCGGTATTGCGGTCAATTTTCGTGGCAAAGTCCAGCAACCAGGTTTCGCCGGTGCGGTTGTACAACCAGTATACGCTGTACATATTATCGCCCCCACGACTGTTTTCCCAGTAATCTTCCAGAAACATACTATCGGGTAATGCAAGCTCCCATTTGAAATAGTTACTCATAAAAGTAAGCACCCGCGGATCGTTGGAAAATTCATAATACGATTGCAAGCACCAGAGCATGGGCATATTGGTCCACAGGTCGCGTTTGCCATTGCGCAATACCACCGGACCAAAATCTCCATCGGGCCGTTGGTTACTGAGCACGGCGTTGATCCAAAAGTTACTTTCATTGATCATTTGCTGGTCGTGCAGCAGGTAGCCAATGTGCGCATAGCCTTTTAACCAATAAGGCACTTCTTCCCAACCCCATTTGCCTTTTCCATCTTTGGTTAGCCAGGCATTGTCTGTTTTTGCCAGCCAGGCGCTGATCTGTCCCAGGTGACCGGTAAGCCCCTCGCGCTGCAGATGCAGAAAATGTAACAACCAGCCTTTAGGTTTGAATGATTGAACGGGCAGTTTGATAAAAGGAGAAGGCTTCAATGGAAGTTTATTACTTATATAGTAACTATTCGTATTCCCTTGTTGTGCTTGTAACGGAAAGTTGCAAACGATAATCAGGATGATTAATATTCTTACGTGTTTCATTCTATGTTCTTAGTTCTATGTTCTTAGTTCCGAGTTCAGAGTTACAAGAATCAAGAACTCTGAACCTGAAACTTGAAACTTGAAACTTATTTCTTTATAGCCACAGAGCTGGTTTCATATAACTTACTATGCACTTTATTGAGGGAAGCAACAGGCATTTTGATAACCTTTCGATCGTATGTCATTAAGCCGTTTGTTTCTACTTCCACATCGGTGGTTTGGGTGTATACG
>CBIMFG010001363.1:0-1693 GCA_966243125.1 uncultured Niastella sp. | reverse complement strand
GTCAAGGCTGTCGGTAATACCAACATAATGGTTGGCCAGTTTGGTTGTTGTAATAGTATGCTTTGCCGGATCGTAATCTCTGATACGGGTGCTTGCATAGGTATTTAAATCGGCCAGGGATGCGGAAAAATTGTTCATGAACAGATAGGCCTCTGCCCGGTTAAACAACGCTTCTTCTGCCGTGAATAAGGGCACCATTACATACGGTACGCCAATATTGGCGTTTACTGAATTACGTACGAAATATTCATTGATCTTGGGCAGCAGATAGTTATTGGTTCCTGCTGTATAAACATGATTACTGAATTCCCAATCGCCACCAGTAACATTATCATCAAAAACCTCATCGCGTTTAGCTGAGGTTAGGCCATAACGAACGGTATAATAATTACGACCCCAGTCTGAAGGCGTTTCAACCAGCAACAGGTTGGCCGGTTCTGTTGCCTTTTGGTAAATGGCCCACATTCCCTGCGGGGTAAGCGTTTTATAAGTAGTATTCCAGGGCCTCAATAAAGTGGTGACATTACCTGAAGAAAATACCGCAGTGGCATAGGTGATCACTTTTGCATAATCCTGTTTGAACAGGTAAAACCGCGCGGCAAAAGCATTGGCAGCAGCTTTGTTAAAGTGGTAACGTGGTATGGAGTATTTGGTATCGTCGAGCAATGGTAAACCCTGCAACAGGTCGCGCTCTATCATTTGATAAACATAATCCACGGTTTTACGATCGTACTGCTGAAACACTATTTTCTCCGGCGTGGTTACATACGGGATACCCGGATCGGTTTTGGAAGTACTGCCTGTTCTGGAGTTGTATGGTTTTGAAAAGAAGGTTACCAGCATAAAGTGGGCATAGGCCCTGCATACCAACGCTTCACCCTTTTGCGCTTTGTACTGGTTTGAATCGGGGGCATTCCTGATGGTTTCCAGCGCCTGATTGGCAGCAGCAATAGCGGTGTAACAACCGTCCCAGTAATACTCCGGTGAATCCTGCTGCGTGTAGTCTACATCCTGAAAAAAGTAAGGATCAATATTGGTCCTGTCCTGTACCCCTTCACCCTTATCAGCCACATTATCTGAAATGGATTCACAAAAGGCCATATAATTAGCCTGGGGGTAGGCAGTGCCCAGCAATTGCGACACCTGCTCAGGTGTATTCAGTGAGGCCCGGTTATCAGGATTTTTATCGAGAAACTTTTTACAGCCTGTGGTTGTAAAAAGCAGTGCAATGATCGTATATGTTAGTATTTTTCGCATTGTAATTACCTTTTTTCGTTTCACACCTGATTATAAACCCAGTTTAACAGAGAATGTAAACTGCTTTTGAATGGGTTGTGCAATACCACCGGTATTGAAAAACTCAGGATCCTGCCCTTTCAATTTTTTATCTGAGTAAATAAGCCAGGGGTTGTTTGATACAGCTTGTAAATTCAGGCTGCTTAAACCCATTTTCCTGATTATCCGCTGCGGTACCTGCCAGCCCAATGAAACGTTCTTTAACCTCACCATATCACCGCTGGCTACCCGTGCAGTTGAATAATTGTAGTTGTTATAAGGGGTTGCTCCATTCAGTTGTGATTGTTCAAAAGCACCCAGGATGGAAGGAACTGACGTGTATTTTTCATCGCCTGGCATTGACCAGCGGTCATAAAACTCTTTAGGCATGGCATCCAGGTCGGAGTAACTGTTCTTG
>CBIMFG010001362.1:0-1696 GCA_966243125.1 uncultured Niastella sp. | reverse complement strand
AACAGCGCCACCACACCCGCTAACGAAACCCATCGTTTTGATCCCCTGTATGGCACGCCGCATAAATTCTGGGGTTATATGGACTACTACTACGTTGGAACCGGTTCACCAGTAGGCGGTTTGCAGGATGCTTACTTTAAAGTGAAATACCAGGCGGCAAGATATTTTATAAGCCTGGATGCGCACAATTTTATGCTGGCGCAGAATATGCAAAACGCAGCTGACCCCGATAAAGCCAATATAGATAAGAATTTAGGCTACGAGTTTGATCTTATTGCCAATTATTCACTCAATAAATTCACTACACTGGAGCTGGGGTACTCGTACATGAAAGCAACCAACAGTACCGAGTATGTTAAAAGAACCACTATGGACCAGGCAAGGCACAATGCCAACTGGGCGTACCTGATGATCAATATTCGACCTGATTTCTTCTTTAAAAACACCGCAAACAAATAATTATGGCAGCAAATAATAAACCACTCGATAAATTAAATATTTTCTCGCTCAGCGGTATTCAAATGAAGACATTCCATATTACGTGGCTGATGTTCTTTGTTTGCTTTTTTGGCTGGTTTGGTTTGGCTCCGCTGATGCCCAGCATACGTGCTGATCTGGGATTAACAAAAGCACAGATTGGAAATATCATTATTGCTTCTGTGTCCTCTACCATTGTTGCGCGCCTTATAATTGGCCGGTTGTGCGATACCTGGGGGCCGCGGATAACTGCGGTGCGGTTGCTGCTGGTAGGTTCTATCCCTGTTTTCCTGGTGGGCCTGGCGAATGATTATACCACCTTCCTGTTGTTCCGGCTTTCAATAGGCATTATAGGCGCTTCGTTTGTGATTACGCAGTTTCATACCTCTATGATGTTTGCCGCAAAAATAAAAGGTACTGCCAACGCGGTTACTGGTGGCTGGGGTAACCTGGGTGGTGGCGTTACCAACATGGTAATGCCGCTGATCTTTGCAGCCATTGTAGGTTTTGGTTATACCCCGCACAACGCCTGGCGCCTGGCCATGATTGTACCCGGTGTAATGATGCTGGTAATGGCATTCCTTTATTACAAATTCACAAAAGATACACCCGCAGGTAACTATAAAGAAATTGGCCGTGTTGCCGGTACAAAAGGTAAAACGGATTGGTCGATTTTGACTGACTGGCGTGTATGGGCTTTGGCATTGGCGTATGCCATGTGCTTTGGCATGGAGATCACCTTTGATAACGTAGCTTCTTTACATTTTGTAGATACTTTCAAACTCGATCAAAGCAGTGCCGGTTTTTGGGCAGGCATCTTCGGGTTCATGAACATTTTTGCCCGTGCACTGGGCGGCATTGTATCAGACAAAGTAGGAAACAAATACGGCATGCGTGGCAAGGGATTACTGTTGGGCTCCGTATTGATGCTCGAAGGGTTGGGACTGCTGGTGTTTGCTCAGGCCGGTACCTTGTTCCTGGCAATTGCCTCTATGTTATTATTTGCCCTGTTTTTGAAAATGGCCAATGGCGCTACTTATGGCATTGTACCTTTTATTAATGAAAAGAATGTAGGGTTGGTAGCTGGTATTGTAGGCGCCGGTGGAAACCTGGGTGGTATGGCTTTCGGATTTTTGTTTAAATCAGAATCTATTACTTATATCGAAGCCTTCCGTTACATAGGCATTATCGTGATCATTGTTTCAGTGATCATATTTAT
>CBIMFG010001361.1:0-1703 GCA_966243125.1 uncultured Niastella sp. | reverse complement strand
TGCCCGCACTGCTTGTTCCGTTTATGTCATTTTCGCAGGAAAATGCGCCTGCAGACCCCGCGAAGGCTGCAAAAGTGACCACCAATAATATCAATATCTCCGGCCGTATTCTCGACGAAAAAACAAAAGCACCCCTGGCCGGCGCCACCATCCACATTAAGAACACTACGCACGAAGTGGCAACCGATGAAAAAGGTGGGTTTCAATTTTTGACCGGTCAACGGCTGCCCATGGTTTTCATCATTACTTATGTTGGCTACCAGTCGCGCGAAATAACCATTAATCAGGCTGAAAATAATATCATTACCCTCCACGAAACCAACTCACAATTAAATGATGTGGTAGTGGTAGGGTATGGTACACAACAACGCAAGAACCTCATCAGTTCCATTTCAAAAGTAAATGCCCAGGAAATAAAAGAAATACCGGTAGCAAGTGTTGATGCACAATTACAAGGTAAGGCTGCTGGTGTACAAATAAACTCCAATGCCGGGGTGCCCGGTGATGGCGTATTCATAAGGGTACGCGGCGCTACTTCCATCAACGCCAGCAACGATCCTTTATATGTGGTAGATGGCGTGTTTATCAATAACACCAGTTTGCAAACAGTAAGCACCGGTGGACGTGCCACTTCTCCCATTGCCGACATTAACCCTGCCGATATTGAAAGTATTGAAGTGTTGAAGGATGCAAATGCTACGGCTATTTATGGCGCACGTGGCGCCAATGGCGTAGTGATCATTACAACCAAGCGCGGTAATTATAATGCAGCGCCCCGCATAAATGTAAAAGCATCGCAAGGCTGGGCCTGGGCGCCCTCGTTGTGGGACTTAACCACAGGGCCGCAACATGCCCAACTGGTGAATGAGTTTTATGCCAACTCGTACCAGGATGCATTGGCGGCAAACGACGCAGCAGGTATTGCCAAATATAAATACCTTCCTTTTCGCGCGTTAACCGACAATCCCGCCGCAACACCGGCGCCACGTGGGTTGCCGGAAGATCAGCAAACCTACGACCGGTTGCATAAAGTATTCCGCACTGGTTTGCTCAATGAATACGATGCCTCGTTACAAGGCGGTAGCAAAGCCACTAAATATTATCTTGGTGGCGGCTATACCAAACAACAGGCAGATATAAAACCCATTGATTTCAGCCGCGCCAGCTTTAAGCTGAACCTCGATCAAAAGGTAAATGAAAAAGTACAGGTGGGCGTAAGCAACAGTTTGTACCGCACCTTCAGAAACCAGGCGCGTTCAGGTGATGGCCCTGCAGGCGGTTTATTACAATCGGCCTTACATACCCCAACGTATTTACCCGAAACAAATCCTGATGGCACACCAGCCCGTTGGGCAGGTTTTGATAACCTGGATGTGCTGATCAATAACTATGATGTAAATACGATCAGCTTGCGTTATATAGGCAACTTGTATTTAGATGCAGAAATTTTGCCCGATCTGAAATTCCGCACCAGCTGGAGCCTCGATTACAATCATTATAATGAATCAGAATACTGGAACAACTTAACACAATTAGGCGCTGCGCCAACCAATGGCCTGGCTACTTCTATTCAAACCCAAAACACCACCTGGATCAATGAGAATACCTTGCAATACCGGAAGAACCTGTTTGGCGGGCACACGTTTGGTATCCTGGTTGGTAACTCAATTCACAGTAACAGCCTGCGTACCGACTCCTTATCC
>CBIMFG010001360.1:0-1707 GCA_966243125.1 uncultured Niastella sp. | reverse complement strand
AAGGTAACCAGGGTATTAGGCCCCATTTACCATGACTTTTTCAGGGGCAACGAGTTTATGCAGGTTAGAGGTAACTGGACTACTACAATAAGTAATTAAAATGAAAAAAGGACCCGTTTTGTTATCAGTGATTTTTTTTGCTGTGCTGCTGAACAGTTGTGATCGGTTTAAGGGTAAAAAGGAAGTAAAGAAACAAGACACTTTTTATACCGATGACGGCGGATTTGACAGACCAAGAATCCCACTCATTAAACCGTACGAATTGTTAAAAGTAAGCAGCGATGAATGGCGGATGGAGTTGTTGGCTCCCGGTCTGTTGGCGTTATCTGTTCATCAGGTGAAGGGCGTGCAGGTAAGCAATGGCAGGATTCTGCTTTATTCCGAAGGATCGGAACTGCAAAACAGATCCTATTCGCAGGCATGGGTTATTATAGACCCATCACTGCAAAAAGAAACGGCGTTATATGATCATAAGAAATACGCCGACACCTGACAGCGCCTCGGCATTACTGATACTTCGCTGGCAGCACCCAGTAAACGCTATCAGGAATTTCAACAAAATGGAAAGTTGAAATGGACACCCGCAGAATAATAGCACATGGCTTATTACAAAGCCACCCATTTGTACCGCGGCACAAAGGATAACAGTACCTATTCAATATTGCAACAGTCTGTTGGCTGGTGCAATTCTTTATGGGTCCAAAATCTGCCTGGTTTCCTAAATAAGCTGTTATACAAGCGTCTTACGCCTTGTCAAAAATCAGCCTCCACCAGGAGTGGAAACCCTTGTTTCCGCTGGGAAAGATTGAATGATAGCATTGCGGTATTTTAATACCTGGGATTGAGCCGTTAAACGCAATTTTTTTAAATGCAGTTTATAAGTGCCACTTTCTAAATAACGGGCTATTACATCCTGAAGAATTGTATTTATAGATACGTTTGCTGCAAACTTTAACTTTTCAATTTCAGTATGATATTTATCTCCTGAAACGTATCCTATCCGGTAACCCGGAGAAAGTGATTTTGAAAACGACGAACAGTACAGTACATTATTGTTTCTGTCATATGCCTTAGCAGGAAGCGGCCTGTCATTCCCCAAAATAAATTTCTCCCAGTGCATCGTCTTCGATTAGTGGAATGTTTCTTTCATTAAGCAAATCGACCAGTTTGATCTTATTAGCTTCCGGCATAGAGCAACCCATTGGGTTATTGCAAGTTGGAGGAAAAACGCAGGTGGTAATATTATACGTAGACAATGCTTTTTCAAGGTCGTCAAGATTTAAACCAGTAATTGGATTCACACTGATGCCAATCACTTTCAGGTTCCTGGCTTCCGAAGCGCACCTTTCACGCATATTTCAGAAAACGATTTTCATGTAGTAATGGAGAATATGTTGGGAGGTAACAGGGTTACCACAGGCAGACAGGTTCCTTTCTGTTTGTTCACTGATCCGGAATTTGCACGCGTTGGTTTGAACGAGAAGGAGGCGAAAGCGCGCGGCATTGCCTACAAGCTGGCGACTCTTCCATATGGCGCCAAACCGGTTCAGCTATAGACGACAGCCGAACAACTTCTTTAATATAAAGGTTGAAGTTTGGCATGCTTACTTTAGGCATACGCATAGCATATTTGTCGATCAGAATTTTTCTTGCATCTTCTCTTAAGGGAATGACCACCAATGCACCGGTTTTATTTTGTCTAACATG
>CBIMFG010001359.1:0-1716 GCA_966243125.1 uncultured Niastella sp. | reverse complement strand
TCATCGTATCCCTTTTTGGTAGTTTTGATGATGATGTCGCTGCCATCGTAATATTTCTGAATACCGGTGATCCAGATCTTATTACGCTGGTCGTTGGGTTCATTAAAGTAAGCGTAATAAGGCGCTGTGGTACTTAACGGTCCGCTTGCTTTTGTAGGCAGGCTGTATTTCTTCTGAATTTCTGCAGAGCGGTGCATATAATACCGGCCGAAATATTGCGCATTGGCCACCTTGTTATCGAACGGTACTGCAAAAATAAATTCTTTTGCGCCGCCGGTGGTTGGCCCGTTGTTGATCTTGAACATAGCCGCGTAATCAGATTCCAGGTCATACTTTTTGCTATTGATAACGCTGTCGCACATGGCCACAGCATCATTATACCGGTCTGTACCAATATTTACCTGGGCGTTCATGTACATTTTGGCCAGCAGGGTATACATCACGTATTTATTGGGGCGGCCATAGGTATCAACACCTGTTACATCGCTCAGATCGGGTAAAATTTCTTTTACTTCTTTCTCAATAAAATTAAATACGTCCTTACGGGCAGTTGTACCGGGTAATATGGTGTCGCCATAAGTGGTAGGCATGGGAATGTTACCCCACAGGTCCATCATAATATAAAACGACAGCGCACGCATGCCTCTTACTTCGGCAATGATCTGCTTTTTTGAAGGAGATTCAGGAGCTGGTTCCAACACCTCCTGTAAAACCTGGTTACAGGAACTAACCGTAGTGGTGATCCAGTTCCAGGTTTGGTTATTCATGTTGTTGTCTTTCGTCCAGGTATGAAAGTGTAATTGAATGTATTGACCACCATCGAACCAGTTACCGGCATGTGAAGGCAAAATGGATTCATCGGTACTTAACGATTGCACAAACCAATACCCTACCGGGATCTCTTTTCTAAAGTTTACATATACCGGGCCTGAAGCCGAAACCAACTGCGCCTCGGTAACCGGGAAATTCGCAGGTGTTAAAAATCCAGGTGTTTCTACTGTGAGCTTGTGGCACCCTACAACACCCGTTACTGCCAGTAATAAGCTGAATAAACCTATTTTATTGATGCGTTTCATTGTATAAATATTTTTAAACCTGTTAAAGTGTAATGTTCAATCCAAACATAAAGCTGCGGATCTTGGGATAGTAACTGCTCACATCTATGCCAGGCGTAAGACCACTCAGGTTTACTTCGGGATCGATGCCTGAATAGCTGGTGATCACAAACAGGTTGTTGGCAGTTACATACAACCGAAGGGATTGTATGGCCTTAACAGGTTGTTTGAAAGTATAACCCAGGGTAGCATTGTCTAAACGAACATAGGTGCCGCTTTCGATGAAGCGGTTGGAGTTGAAGTTGTCATATACATCTTTGATGCTCTCGTTAAAGGCAGCTACAGGTATATTATAGGTAGCAACAGTGGAAGGTCTGAACAGCTCAGCCTTGGTTTGGTTATAGATCTTATTGCCTATGGTTGAACGCAGGAACAAATTCAGGTCGAAATTTTTATACCGGAAAGCATTGCTCCAGCCCAGTTGTAATTTTGGCTGCGCATTGCCTAAGCGGTAATAATCGATAGATTGGCTGAGGGTGGTAAGGTCTGAGACAATTTTTCCGTTGCGGTCGTAAAACTGGGTTTTACCATCATCGGTTTTACCTGCATATTTAAATACAAAGAACTGTCCTATAGGCAAGCCTGGTTTCAACAGCTGCAG
>CBIMFG010001358.1:0-1723 GCA_966243125.1 uncultured Niastella sp. | reverse complement strand
AGGGGGGTTGGGGGTTACTCTCTCATCTTACCAGATTTCTTCAGATATCTTACAAATAAATAGGCAAATCCCAACAGGGGTAAAATAATTGCCAGTAAGATATTGCGAAGCCGGGTATCGTAATTAGTGAGCGCTGGAAATTTGAACAACAAAATAAGGGTAATACCACTGAGCCAAATGTATTGGGTATTGTATTCTTTCAGGATCCAGCGCTTTCCTTTAAACTCCATGCTGTGAAAGGTAGCCGATAATCCTTTCAGACTGGGCACCCAGCGGTTTACCCTGGCGGCATAATGATCATATTTTTCACCGAATTTGCCTCGCAGAAAATTTTCTTCAGCCAGTACGATGGCCTGGTATACAAAAAGAAAAAATGGAATAAATACCGCTACATATAATAAGGAGTTCGATAACACACCCACTCCGCACAACATTAAAATATTACCTACATACAAGGGGTTGCGGCAATGATTGAAAATACCGCTGGTCACCAGGTCTTCGGCATATACTTTTCCTTCTTTACCTCCCCTGATAATATAAGCGAGGCCAATGGTAGCGCCTCTGATCAATTGGCCGCTAACGGTAATGATCAAACCAATAATTACAGGTAATAAATAATAGTTTGCACCAAAAACTTTGGGCGAAAACAACGGGGCTGAAGGAATAAAAAGCGCCGCGTACAGAAATAGGAACAAAAAGTTCCTGTATCGGAAAAAGAAATTGCCGATCGAGATCATTCTTATGTATTGCGTTTAATTTTTTACGGCGATGATGCCTGAGAAGTTATACCATTTGAAAAATATTTCACAATGCGAAAAACCAGCTTCCCGCAGCATCAATATGTTTTCGCTTAGTTTATAAGGGATCAGTACATTTTCCAATGCTTCCCGCTTTTGAGAAATTTCCATTTCGCTGTAATGCTGCCGCCTTTTATAATTGTAATAGTACTCAATAAAATCGCGGTTGAAACTGCTTTCTTCTGCCAGTATTTTTTCTACTATGATAAGTACGCCATTGGTAACAAGGCCATCTGCTATTTTTTTAAGCAATCTTTCGCGGTAAAGCGGCCGTACAAACTGTAGCGTTAAACAAAGGTTTACTACCGATGCATTGTTGATCTCAATACCCTTATTCAAATCGCCTACAACCAGGTCATAGGGCCGGCTGATTCCCGCTTCATCGAGCTTTGATTTACACTTCTTCAACATTTCGGGAGAATCATCGATGCCAACAAACCGGATGTCTTTTGAGATCGTTTCATCCATCAACAAAAATGAGGTACCTGTTGAACAACCGAGGTCGTATACATTGGTTCCATCAAGCGCGTGGTTTGCAGCCAATTCAGCAATCATTCGTTGCATTTCGGCATAAAAGGGAACCGAGCGGTTCACCATGTCGTCAAACACATCAGCCACTTTTTTACTAAACTTAAAGTCGGCCGCTAATGTCTGTTCCTTAAAGACTTCGTCCTTTAGCATTGATCTGGTTTCTTAGGTTTCTTAATGAGATTTATCGTTAGACGGCAATCAGAGCCGGTAATTGCTATTTTGTCATAAATAATTATACCAGAAAAACGCTTCAAAACAGGCAAAAGTCTACAAATCAATCCCATTGGGTTCTATCAATTTACCTAAAAATGGCCACGTCGCCTAATCTATTCCCGACACTACACACCCTTTAATAGACAAAATGGCAATTTGCGTAGACAAGACAAGATATTACA
>CBIMFG010001357.1:0-1726 GCA_966243125.1 uncultured Niastella sp. | reverse complement strand
ACTGGTAGTCACCGCAATAAAATATTGGATTATTAACAGATTATTACTTTCCGGCGGCCTTGGTCAGGGATTTAGTGCCGAACCGGTTTTTAACATCATCGATAGCCTTATAAAGCTCGGTCTTTTTTTCTACATCACTGAACAAATTTGTTTGCACCGCTTCATCAACCAACTCACTCAACCGAACGCCCATTAGCCTAACAGGCTGGCCTTTCCGGTACAGTTTGTGGAACAGGTCTTTAGCCTTGGGAATCAATTCATCATCATAAAAAGTATACACAATACTGGTTTGGCGCGAGGTGGTTTCAAAATCGGGATAGCGTATTTTAACAGCAATACAGCCGGTCATTTTATTATCCTGACGAAGCTCATAAGCTACCCGTTCTGTCATACGTACCAGCTCATTCATCAACCGGTCTATATCGAGGATATTTTCTTCAAAAGTACTTTCTGTGGAAATGGATTTTGCTTCATGATACGGCACCACTTCGCCGTGATGAATGCCATGCGCTTTATGCCACAGATCGCCGCCGTATTTACCAAACCGGTTCTCCAATATTTCAATGGGATGAGCGGCCAGGTGTTCTATGGTTTCAATACCCAGGTCGCGCAGCGCCTGAAAGGTACTATCGCCCACGCCGGGTATCTTATTCACTTTTAAGGGAGCCAGGAATTCTTTTTCGCGACCAAAGGCAATGTGCAGGTAGCCATTTGGTTTGGCCTCGTCGGTAGCAATTTTGGCCACCATTTTATTAGCCGCCAGTCCAAACGAAATAGGCAAACCGGTTTTATCAATGATCTCCTGCCGCAGGTCAATGGTCCATTGATAGGGGTTGAAATATTTATCCATCCCTGTTAGGTCAAGGTAGAACTCATCGATGGAAGCTTTTTCAAACAACGGCGCTTTCTCAGAAATAATTTCGGTAACCCAGCGTGAAAAGCGGCTGTATTCACCACGGGTACCTTTTACAACAGTTGCCAGCGGACATAACCGCAAAGCTGTTTTCATGGGCATGGCAGAATGAATGCCATATTTACGGGCTTCATAACTACAGGCAGCCACTACTCCCCGTTCACGCCCGCCAACGATCAATGGCAATCCTTTTAACGAAGGATTGTTGAGACATTCAACAGATACGAAGAATGCATCCAGATCAAAGTGTGCTATGATGCGTTGGGGAATGCTCATGGTGAATGGCCAATGGCGAATCTATTGCGAATTTAAGGAAACAGCTTTAAGCCGCAAGCTACAAGCTGCAAGCAAATACAGCATTTGAGGTGTCTTCCCTTTTTCATTTCTTATTCTTCATTTTTCATTTTTAATTTTACAAAAAAACTCCCTTGGAAGAAGGCCTGGAACAATTAAAAAAGCACCTATTCAGTATGCACCCGCTCAGTCAGGAAGAGTGGTGCGATTTTTCGGCTATTTGGCAATTGCATCAATATAAAAGAAAAACCACACTCACTGCTGCCGGCGAAACCGAACGCTATCTTTATTTTGTACTGGAAGGTATTCAACGCGCTTTTTTCATTGATGCCCACCACGAGGCCACGCTGGTATTCACGTATCCTTATTGCTTTTCAGGCATTGCCGATTCCTTTCTTACCCAATTGCCTTCCCGGTATTATTTGGAAACTTTAACCAGCAGCACGCTGTTGCGCACTACGCATACCCAGTTGCAACAGCTTATGGATAAACACCGGAACATAGAAAAAATGATTGCCC
>CBIMFG010001356.1:0-1731 GCA_966243125.1 uncultured Niastella sp. | reverse complement strand
ACAGGAATATGTGGCGGCTCATTTGCAAAAAGAACAACTGGCCTATACCGTTTCGCAGAAGCATTTCAATTTACAAAAAACCCTGGCTGCCGCCAATGAATTTCACTATAAGGTAAGCCCCTGGCCAATGGAAGATTACAAGGAAGCCATCAACGAATTGCTTTCATCCTATCGCAGCCCTGCCTTAGGATAGTCGAAGAACCAGTATTCCTTTTCCGCATCCTTAAACTCCTTCCACTCCTTAATATCAACCTTCACAGCAAAAATGGCGCAGGTAGGCATATCGTCAATGCGTACATTGGTTAATTCGTTGGCAAACTCGGTAATGCCGGGGTTATGTGCAAACAAGGCAATGGTGTTTGCAGAGGCCGGCGCTTTGGCAATAGCGTCATAAAAAGCTTCGGGGCCGGCCAGGTATAATTCCGGCATCAGAATGATGTCTTCTTTATCGCCACCATATTCTTTAATAAAGATTGAGGCGGTTTTACGCGCTCTTTTAGCGGAGCTTGAAATAAACGCATCCACCTTTACATGCCGCTCCTGCAACCGGGCGGCCATTTTAGGCGCATCTTCTTTACCTCTTTCATTTAAAGGACGATCAAAATCATCCATACCGGGTTGATCCCAACTGCTCTTTGCGTGCCTTATAATTATTACTGATTTCATAAAATAAAAATAGGGGGATAAATCCCCCTAAAAATAATGAGTTCGATCAAAGGAATCAGACATTTAACAGGATTTCCTGTTTATTAAAATTGGTTCCCCATAGGAAGCTAAACGGTCGGCAAGTGCATTTGCCGCAAATACTTTGCCAAATGCACCTACCGACCGCGGAAAAATACGATTAGTTAGGCGTGTAGTGTAACAGGGAAAAATAGGAGAACTACAGTCCGCTGGAATTGATGTAGTTGATCAGCGAAGCTGTGTTTTTTACCTTTAATTTTTTTAGAATGTTGTGGCGGTGTACTTCCACCGTTTTTATGGAGATAGCTAACTTGTCGGCTATTTCCTTTGACGACAGTCCATTGCGAATAAGGTTTATTACCTCAATTTCGCGTTCAGACAGTTGGTTCAAACCATCTCCGCCTTCTTCTTCATTCATCATTTGCTCACTCAGAATGTTCTTCACTTCCTGGCAGATGTACACATTGCCAGCAGTTACCTGGTGAATCGCATCCAGCATTTCTTTTCGGGGAGAATTTTTGGTTACATAACCACGGGCGCCCAGGCGCAGCATTTTCTTTGCATACGCGGGTTGCGAGTGCATTGATACAGCAATGACTTTTGAACCAGGTGATAGTTTACGGATCATTTTTAAGATGTCGAACCCATTCAGCGGGGACATGTTAATGTCTAAGAGCACAATGTTTGGGCGCTTGTCGCGTGCAATTTCAATGGCTCGTTGACCATCCCCTAATTCAGCAATAACTTCCAGCTCTTCGTTCCTTCCTAACAAATACGACCAGGTTTCGCGGATCAAAGTGTGATCATCAACAATCATGATGGTAATTTTACTCATACGAATTTTTTTTCAGTAGTGTGTGTGAATGAGCTTATTAACTGCACAACAGGGCATACACAACAGGCACCAGTACTGTTTCAGGACCTTTTGTACAACTACTAATGGATGAGCTTATACCTTAGTTTTTCCGAGGGTATTGAAAAGGATTACATATAATCCCGTACCTGATATTAAGCATTTTTTCTGATATACGCAAATACCATATTAAA
>CBIMFG010001355.1:0-1735 GCA_966243125.1 uncultured Niastella sp. | reverse complement strand
CAAAAGCCAGTACAATGGTTATGTGCTCATCAGGTTATTACAGGTACTGGGGGCTTATGGCTTCCGGGGGCTGTTTGAACGCAAAGCTCAGTTCCTAACCAGCATACCACAGGCGCTTAAAAACTTGCGCTCGTTCATCAACGACCAAAACCTGGGTATTGCCGTACCGGAATTCAGTAAAGTGTTACAACTGTGTGTAAGTGATGAGATCGTTGACCGGTTCACCCCATTAATTGCAGATGAAGAAACCCCGCTGGTGGTGAAGGTGCACAGTTTTTCATTCAAGAAAGGCATTCCTGCAGATCCTTCCGGCAACGGTGGTGGTTATGTATTTGATTGCCGCGGTATTTTAAATCCGGGTCGTATTGAACAATTCAAATCCGAAACAGGTCGCGATAAGGGGGTGAAGGATTATCTGGAACAACAAACCCGCATGACGGAGTTCCTGAACAGCGTATTCGACATTGTTGACATTTCGGTGGAGGATTATATTCGCCGTGGTTTTGAAAGCCTTAGTGTAAGCTTTGGCTGTACAGGTGGCCAGCACCGCAGTGTATATGCAGCCGATGCCCTGGCCCGCCACCTGCGTAACAAGTTCAAAGTGAAGGTAGAATTGAAACATATTGAACAAGAAGCTAAAAATTGGGTTAATAGGTAAAAAATAGCCGAAAGCCATAAGCCTTAAGCTGTAAGCATACACGATTGAACCTGTATTTGCTTACGGCTTACAGCGTACAGCTTATAGCCTCGGTTTTTATATCTTTGCAGCCCATGTATTACATAGTTTACGGTTTATTGTACTTAGTATCGTTGTTACCCCTGCGCGTATTATATATTCTGTCAGATGGCCTTTATTTATTGGTGTACCGCCTTTTAGGTTATCGCCGCCAGGTGGTGATGGATAACCTGCAATTGGTTTTTCCTGAAAAATCGCTGGCTGAGCGTAAAAAGATAGCCAGCAAATTCTACCATAATTTTATTGACACCTTTATAGAGACCATTAAAATGGTATCGGCCAGTGACAATTATATAAAGAAACGGGTAAGCGGTAACTGGGAAGTGTTGAATGAGCTGCACAAAACCGGCCGCAGTTGCCAGATCCACCTGGGCCACACTTTTAACTGGGAATGGGCTAACCTGGCTGGCGCAAAGGAAATGAACTATACCTTTCTGGGTGTGTATATGCCCATTAAGAACCAGGTGTTTAATCGTTTGTTCAAAAAGCTCCGCTCCAAATCGGGCTCTGTATTGGTACCTGCCACAGAAATGCGTAAGCATATGATGCACTGGCGTCATCAGCAATATTGTATTGGCCTGGTGGCGGATCAGGCGCCATCAAATCCGGATAAATGTTTCTGGCTGAACTTTTTTGGAAAGATCACGCCATTTGTAAATGGCCCCGAAACCGGTGCACATGCTGGCAACATTCCCGTTGTTTTTGCCAATATTGAAAAACCACGCCGTGGTTATTACAAAGTTGTATTAACACTGGCCGAAGACCAGCCCGCCTCTCTTCCCAAAGGACAACTCACTTTACGATATGCCCGTTATTTGGAAAATGTTATCAGGCAACAACCTGATATGTGGTTGTGGAGCCACCGCCGCTGGAAACGGGAATGGAAAGAGGAATACAGTAAATTGGTAGTACATGATTAAGATCAGTCTTTCTTCATAAAAAGTTCACATCGCAAAATTTTTAAGCACTAACGTTGATCAGGAAGAGGCAACAAAACTC
>CBIMFG010001354.1:0-1741 GCA_966243125.1 uncultured Niastella sp. | reverse complement strand
GTTTACGTCCTGTTCCAAAAATGCAGATCAGCCATTTAATCAGTCAGCCGATCTGTTGCCTAACGGCAAAGTAGCTCAAAAATCTGCCTTACTCAGTTCTTACACCGGTGGTTTTTATTTGATCAACGAAGGTTGGTACGGCCACAGAACAGGTGAGGTGAATTTTTATCACACTGCCACCGGAACGCTGGATAGCAATGTTTTTACTGCAGCAAATCCTGGTTCAAATTTGAATCCTGCCACTTCTACGTTGCAGTTTGGTACCATCTTTAACGGTAAAATGTACCTGGTATCAAAAGTAGGCGGCCCCCTGGTAGCATGTGATGAAACTACCATGGTTGAATCGAACCGTATTGCCGCTAATCCTTCTAACGACTGGCGTGCATTTGTTGGTTATGATGCTTCACGTGGTTACATCAGCAGCCAGAATGGTATTTATCCTGTTACCTTATCTACTTTAGCTGTAGGGCCCAAGCTTTCAGGTTCTGCTATTGCTGGTCAGGTTGGTGATCTGATAAAATCAGGCAACTTTATTTATGCATTGTCGCAATCAGCCGGTGTGGTTATTATTAACCCAACAAACAATGCTATTGTGAAAACCATCCCCGGCATGGCGGTTGGTTTTACAAAAACAGCTGATGGCGCTGTATGGTGTGCCGGTGGAACATCACTGGTTCGCATCGATCCGGTTACGTTGAACACCACCTCTGTTACGCTGCCTTTTACAGCATACAGTTCATGGGGCGCCTGGCATCCGGGTTCTATTGCAGCCTCAACTACCTCAAACGAAGTATTTATTGTAGCGAATGCTATCTTCTCAGGCGGTACTTCTATTTACAAATATGTAGTTGGTAATCCTTCCTCATTATCATCTCCATTTATCACCATTGCATCGGGTAAGGAAACTTATGGTTCCGGTATTGGTTATAATGCTGCGAACAACACGGTAGTGGTTACCACTGTTGAGCAGGGTTTTACCACGCATTTTTCTTTTAACGACCTGGTTATTTATGATGCGGCTACCGGTTCACAGCTCAGTGATCTGGCTTATGATAATTACTGGTTCCCATCAATTGCAGTGTTTCATTAATAATGCCTAACGCTTAAGGCTGAATGCTTAAGGCTGAATACAAATTCCTTCAACGGCTGTATTCGCTTTAAGCTTTCGGCTTTCAGCCTTCAGCTTTCTTACTACTATGGCCTCTACATGTCTAAAATGGATCAATACATTCCTGCTTGCCTGTGGTGTATTGCCCTCTCTTGCCCAACACGATGACACCATAAAGGTGACCAGTCTTGATACGGTGATCGTTGCCCGCGACCGGGTAAATAAAGAGATCATCCCGGTTCAATCATTGACCGGAAAAGAACTCAATAACCTGAGTGCGCATTCGGTGGCAGATGCCATCCGGTATTTTGCCGGTGTGCAAATAAAAGATTATGGGGGAGTGGGCGGACTAAAAACCGTTAACATCCGAAGCCTGGGTACACAGCACGTTGGGGTGTTTTACGATGGTATTGAATTGGGCAATGCACAAAATGGCACCATTGATCTGGGTCGTTTTTCATTGGATAATATGGCTGCTGTTACACTCTATAACGGACAGCGAAGCGCCATTTTTCAATCGGCCAAAGATTTTGCTTCGGCAGGTTCTGTATACATGACCACCCGCATTCCTGAATTTACATGCCCCCGACCTCAACAACGACGGCTGGGCCGACTACCTCGTCCTCGGCTTCC
>CBIMFG010001353.1:0-1741 GCA_966243125.1 uncultured Niastella sp. | reverse complement strand
ATTCAAGGCTGCGTTTTATTAATCCATCTACCTTTTGTTTCAAGGTACTGTCGAACGATTTTTTCATTACAATACCGCCTAATGGAATAGGATTACCCGTTTCGCGTTCCCAGTATTCACCCAGATCAACCAGTTTATGCAATCCCTTTTGCTGATAGGTAAAGCGGTTTTCATGAATGATCACACCGGCATCTACGTCGCCGTTCAATACCGCATCTTCAATAGCCGAAAACACCATGAATTTCTTTTTGGTAGCCTGCGGATAAGCCAGTGAGAACAACATATGCGCAGTAGTATTTTCACCGGGAATGGCAATGGTCATGTTGCTTACATCATTATTAGCTGCAGGCTGTTTTGTAATCAATAAGGGACCTACACCTTTACCAAGCGCCCCTCCGGCATTTAATACAATATATTTATCGAGCAACAATGGCAATCCGCCATAACTGATCTTTGTTACATCCAGCCTGCCTTGTATGGCCCATTCATTAAGGGTTTGTACATCTTCCAGCACGGGTTCTACCGTTATACCTTCTGTATCTATCTTGTTATTTACCAACGCATCAAATATAAACGTGTCGTTGGGACAAGGGGAAAAGCCTAACGTAAGTTTCATTATGTTTAAATTCTTATTTATTAATTCTAAGAAGCAGTTATTAGGTTTGTAGGTTATTAGGTTCCTGAGTTTTGAACTTAATAACCCAATAACTTAAAAACCTACGAACGCTGTATTAACCATCTTAATCAACTGCTCATTCAATAACTGGATGGCATCTTTCATTTTCCATTTCGATTTATCACGTTCACCCACCATATTTGAGATGGTACGCAATTGTATAAATGGAATTTTTTCAACCAGTGCTACATAATGAAAAGCGGCGCCTTCCATGGACTCAACAACCGGTTGGTATTTTTGTTGCAATTGTTGAATACGGGCCGGCCTGGTAGTGATCTCATTTATAGTAACCGATTTTACCAGTGGCAGGTTGTACTGCTGCAGCAATTGGGTATGCTTATTTTCCAGGTTCTTGCCGGTATAGGGATCAACAATTTGCGGCAGCCCCATATCGAAAATATCTTTAAACTCGTTGTTTTCTTCCACGCCCAAATCGCCGGTCACTTCTTCACTAATTAACACCATGCTGCCCGGGGGATAATCGGCAGAATAACTGCCGCCAATGCCGGCCTGAATCATAAGATGGGGCTGTTGTTTGGCAATGCTTTTTGTGAGCCAGTAGGTGGTGCTCATACTGCCAATGCCGGTGATCAGCACCTCAAAATGATTATTACCAATTATACAATCCCGTTCGGCCAGATAGTTTATCGTGGGTTGAATTTCAAAGTTGGTGGCGGCTACCAAAAGTATTTCCATGGCGCAAAGCTACGGGGTTCAAGGTATAAGGTTTAAAGTTTAAGGTTTAAAGTCGTTGAATTCTGAGGTTGGCAACTAATAGTAAGGCTCAAAATGCGGCAATTACCTTAAACCTTATACTTTAAACCTTAAAACTTAACTTTGCGGCAAATTTTCACGACAACAATGGTGTATCTGACTCGTGTTGAGCATTTTAATGCCGCCCATAAATTGTATAACCCTGCCTGGAGCAAGGAGCAGAATGAAGAGGTTTTTGGGAAATGCGCCAATGAACACTGGCATGGTCATAACTACGAATTGTATGTGACGGTAAAAGGCCGGCCAAACCCCGATACGGGTTTTGTGTGTGATGTAAAGGCATTAAGCAAG
>CBIMFG010001352.1:0-1742 GCA_966243125.1 uncultured Niastella sp. | reverse complement strand
TGGGTGGCCGGCAGGTAAAACGCCTACCGCACCGGCCGGTTTTACCGTAATGAAATTTGCCGGCGACCTGCAAAATCCCCGCTGGATCTATATAGCCAACAATGGTGATATGTTTGTTTCTGAAGCAGAAACAGGCAGTGGCGCTATTAAGCAATTAAAAAATGCACTCAGCGGCAAATCAAAATCCCAGAACACAGGCAGCTCGGCCAATCGCATCACCCTTTTTCGCGATACCAATGGCGATGGCCAACCCGACTTTCGCAGCGTTTTCTTAACCGGTTTAAACCAGCCCTTCGGTATGCTCATTATTGGTAAAACCTTTTATGTAGGCAATACCGATGGATTGATGGCCTACCCCTACGAATATGGACAATCGAAAATAACTGCAACCGGAAAAAAGATCCTGGCACTGCCTGCAGGTGGTTACAACAACCACTGGACGCGCAACCTCATCACCAATAAAGACAGTTCAAAAATATACGTTAGCGTAGGTTCAGGCAGTAATGTGGGTGAACATGGGATGGATAATGAAGTACGGCGGGCCAACATACTGGAGATAAATCCCGATGGTTCAGGCGAACGCATTTATGCCAATGGCTTAAGAAATCCCGTGGGCATGGGTTGGGCGCCGGGCACGCAAACGCTTTGGACGGCCGTTAATGAACGCGATGAATTAGGCGATGAACTGGTACCGGATTACCTTACCTCAGTAAAACAAGGCGGCTTTTACGGTTGGCCGTATGCGTATTGGGGCCAGCATGAAGATCCACGCCTGAAAGACAAACAACAACCTGAGCTGGTTAAAAGATCAATTGTTCCTGATCTTTCCATGGGTGCACATACCGCTTCGCTTGGACTGGCCTTTGATGATAAACAACTGTTGCCAGCTAAATATGCAGGCGGCGCTTTTATTGGGCAGCATGGCAGCTGGAACCGTTCAGCTTTTAGTGGATACCAGGTGGCTTTTGTTCCATTTAAAAATGGCAAACCGGCGGGAGCTCCTGAACCGTTCCTTTCAGGATTTATAGCCAATGAAAATAATAAGGAAGTGTACGGCCGGCCAGTGGGTGTGGCCATCACAAAAAACTACCTGCTGGTGGCTGACGATGCGGCCAATACCATTTGGTGTGTAATACCAGCAGCAGGAAAATAAGAAAGTGTATAACTTGTTTTACTTTTGCCTATATTCGTTATAACCCGAAGCAAGTTATATTATGAAAGCACCCGCATTATTGATTCTGGTATTATTTACCATAACCGTCCATGCACAGAACAACATTAACAATTACAAATATGTAATTGTTCCCGATAAATTCTCCTTTTCCAAGTCAGAGAATCAATATGGTTTGAATGGTTTGGTAAGAGACCTGCTGGAAGAAAAAGGTTTTACCGCCTTTATGAGCAGTGGTCAGATCCCCCAGGAAGTGGTTGCTAACAAATGCAGCGCGCTGATGTCCGATGTAACAGAGAAAAAAGGGATCTTTGTTACCAACCTCACCCTGCTGTTAAAGGATTGCCAGGGTAATATTGTTTTCAAAAGCAAAGAAGGTAAGAGCCGCGAAAAAGAATTTCCCGTTGCCTACGATGGCGCATTAAGAGATGCGTACACTTCTTTGAAGGCGGCCCCCTATCAATACGATGGCACCACATTTACACAAGCGCAAATGCAAAGTGTTGCTGCTGTTCCCGTTCCTGCCACCGTTGCTCCTGCAGCCGCAGCACCAGCCGCAATTGCAGCTATT
>CBIMFG010001351.1:0-1743 GCA_966243125.1 uncultured Niastella sp. | reverse complement strand
CCTGATCTGCAAATGTTCAAGTTCAGGATAGGCTTTTAAGATAGGGGTCATATCGGTTTGCCTGATCCACGAAATTTCGCATTCTTCATAGGTCATTTCACCAATGAACAATGCTTTCAATGCTTTTAACTCGTGTTTCAGCGAAACCAGTTTGTCAACCACTTCAAAGCTCGATTCAGACACTTCGCTATCAAACTGACCAATGATCAGTTCCTTCATCTTACCCGCCTGCGGGTCGCGCACCAACGCTTCCAGCAGGTCGCTGATGGTTACGCCTTCATCGTCATAACTTACTTGCAGTCTGTAAACGTATTTTTCCGGATCAATCGCCATAGACGGCTGAAACTCCTGAACAGGTTTGTTAAGAAAGGTTTGCAGATGTGAACTCACCATAAGGCGCTGTTTTTTGTAAATGTAAGCGTTTTGGTGATTGATCCGGAGTATACGTTATAGTGAAATGACATTAATTTTTGATGAACAAAGGAAGCAATAAACCCACCCCTTACCTCTCCCTGGAGGGGATTCTTCAATCTTTCTTAACCTATTTTTTCCGCCTTATACCCTGCCTGCTGTAGTTTCTGGATCACTTCATTTTCTTTTGAGGTATCGCTGGTGTTTACTGTTAATGTTCTATTAGGATCCTGCAGATCAACCTGCCAGTTGTTTTCACCTACGGCTTCATTTAAATAAGGCGTTACGGTGGCTACGCAGCCGCTGCATTTGATGGTTGTTTTAAATTTTACTGTTTCCATACTGTTGAATTTATATTTTAGTTGTTTTTAATCGTAAACTGTTTGTTACTACCGATACCGAGCTTAATGCCATGGCCGCACCGGCGATCATAGGGTTTAATAAAAATCCGTTAAACGCATACAGCACACCAGCTGCCAATGGAATGCCAATGAGGTTGTAAATAAAAGCCCAGAACAGGTTCTGCCTGATGGTGCGCACCGTTTTGCGCGATAGCAACAAGGCTTTGGGGATCGATTGCAGATCAGACGTAATGAGCGTCATGGTGGCAACGTCCATGGCAATGTCTGATCCCCTGCCCATGGCAATGCTTACATCGGCCTGTGCTAACGCCTGTGAGTCGTTAATGCCATCGCCCACCATGGCCACCACCCTGTTTTGCGCCTGTAACTTTTTCACAAAGCTGGCTTTATCTGTGGGCAGCATACTGGCTGAGAAATTTTTTATACCCGCTTGGTCAGCAATGGCCGCAGCGGTTTGCTCATTATCACCGGTAAGCATATATACTTCTATGCCCCTCTCTTGTAATTGCTGAATAGCTTTTGCCGAAGTAGCTTTTATTTTATCGGCAATGGCAATAATGGCCAGCACCTGTTGCGCATCGGCAAAATAAATAACCGTGTTTGCCTGCTGTTGTAACAGTTCTGCCTGTTGCAGCAATGAGTCGTGAATGGTTAACCGGTGCTCATCCATCAGTTGTTTATTGCCTACGTAATACCGGTTCAACCCAACCATACCAGTTACCCCGCGCGCGGTAATACTTTCAAAATTGGTAACGGTACCGGCCTGGATCCCTTCCTGCTTTAATGCCTGCAGCACTGCTTCGGCCAGCGGGTGTTCTGATTGTACTTCCAAACTGTACAGCACTTGTTTTAATACAGCATCATTTTCTTTACCGGCCAACCAGTGCATTTGGGTCACCACGGGTTTGCCTTCGGTAATGGTGCCGGTTTTATCGAGTATTACGGTGTCTACTTTATAAGCAAGCTCCAG
>CBIMFG010001350.1:0-1747 GCA_966243125.1 uncultured Niastella sp. | reverse complement strand
CGGCATGCAAATAAATGCGGGTGCCTTTTTCAATGGTAAGGGTTGAATTTTTATCAATAAGCAAACCACCTAATATAACATAGGGAACTATGTTGGTCCAGGTAACATTACCGGTTACTATTCTTGCACGCATGAAATTTGCATTTTGTCCCCAGGCATCCAGTTGTATCCAGCGTTGATTGCCGTTGAATTCAATGGAAATACTATCCTGTACCACAAATGGAAGGTTGGCAACGGTAGGATCTATTTTCACGGTCACAAAAACATAAATGCTGTCGTTGGCGTCCATTTCAATGTCGTTCACTTCGGGTCCTTGTGTACCATCAACATTGATCCTGAAATAGGAGGCGTTGCCACCTTTAAGGGACACTTTGCTTAAGCGCAGCTTTTGATTGTTGTTATTGTAAATACGAAAGTACCTGACGGTAGAACCTGTTGTGGTGAATAAGGTATCAAAATGAAGGCTGTCGGTGCTGGTACTCAGCGATGCCGTGCTGCTGGTAATAAATGATTCCTTTTTACAGGATATAAGAATGCCGGTAAGCAGTATAGCAACAAATAGATATTTCATGTTCTGTAAAAATACACGTTTTCGGATACACATAAAACGCCGCTTCTTTTGTGTTTATTTTACCGTAAAGGCCATTGTCATTATGCTTAAGCGGGTATTGGGGGCGGTTAACAATTCCTGTCCGCAGGCCTCCAGGGTAGCGCCAGTGGTTATTACATCATCAACCAATAATATATGTTTGCCGCTAATGACATTGGATTGTTGCAGTTCGAATTTGCCCTGCATATTCAGCCAGCGGTTAATGCGGTTTTTATTTGTTTGGGTTTCGCTTGAAGTACGGCGGTGAATAATTTGTTCCAATACAGGAAGCGATAAAACGGCCGACATGCCTTTACAAAGAACTGATGCCTGGTTGTAACCCCGTTTTCGTTGGCGGGCTGCAAACAATGGTAATGGCACCAGGGCATCTATATGTTGAAAGCGGGGTGTTTGCAACAACATTTCGCCCATTTTATGGCCTAAAAAATATCCCAGCTCCTGATTGCCTTTGTATTTTAACTCGTGTACGATGTGTTGTAACAACGAATCTTTTGAGTAATACAGATAACTGGCTGCAGCAGTTACCTGCATACGGCCCCAGAAAATTTTTTCTATGGGGTTATTGGCATGTTTATGAAACCCCGTAACCGGCAACCGGTTTATGCAATGCATGCATAAAACCTGTTGCCGGCTCATAATATCACTGCCACAACCGGCGCAGTGGTGGGGGATAAAAAGATGTAATAAAGGATGTAATGCGTTTTTTAACATAGCAGTTGTTTTAACTGCTACTCATCAAAGCCTTATTGAAACAGGTGCTGATAAACTTCTTCTACCCGGCCCATGGATATTACCTGAATGTTACCAGATTGTTTACCAATTGATTTTTGTCCATACCGCGAAACGATGATCTTTTCAAAGCCAAGTTTTTCGGCTTCTGCTATACGTTGTTCTACGCGATGAACGGCTCGTACTTCTCCGCTCAGTCCCACGTCACCTGCAAAACAAACATGTTGGGGTAAAGGAACATCTTCATAGGAGCTCAGGAGAGCGCATAAAACGGCGAGATCTATTGAAGGGTCTTCTACCTTCAAACCGCCGGCAATGTTTAAAAAAACATCTTTTACGCCGAAATGGAAGCCTCCTCTCTTTTCCAGTACAGCCAGCAGCAATTGTAACCGGCGTAAATCGAACCCA
>CBIMFG010001349.1:0-1747 GCA_966243125.1 uncultured Niastella sp. | reverse complement strand
CTTTTTCAGGAAGTAGTTTGGTAAAGAAAAAGAAGAAGAAAAAGTAGTGGTAACTCAGGAAACAGGGATGGATGCGGTTTGAAACCAATAACTGCGAATGTTTTCAACCACTTTTAGTAAAGCATCAAAACTAATAGGCTTTACTATATAGCTGTTTGCGCCCAGCTCGTAACAGCGCTTTATTTCTATTTCATTTTTGGTAGTAGTAAAAACTATAACGGGGATCTTTTTAAACACCGGGTGTTGCTTTAGTTCCTTCAACACCTCACGGCCATCTTTTTTGGGCATGTTCAAATCGAGCAGAATAAACCCCGGCAGCGCTTTCTCATCTGAATAATTGTTGGTATAGTTAGTGTCCAGGTAATTCAACACTTCAATTCCATTCTCTACAAAATCTATTTTTTCGGGATACCCTATTTCGGAAAAGGCAGTCTGCAACAGGTACCGGTCGTCGGCATCATCTTCGGCAATAAGTATAGGCTGGTTATTCATAGTATCCTTCCTCACGCTTTAGTCCTTTCAAAAGTAAGACTTTGTTAAAAGCGATAACCTTAAAATTTCCTTAAGAAGACATTTTGTATACGTAAACATGTAGGTCAAAACAAAAAGTCCGGAAAGAAGATACAAGTTGATTGCAGCTTTCTTCCGGACTTACGTATTCCTAAACTCAACAGAATTATACTGTTTACTAGTCAACCCGGCGAAAGCCACCAGCAATAATTGAGATCAGGAACAATACGATAAATATGAAAAACAGGATCTTGGCGATTCCAGCAGCGCCAGCAGCTATTCCTGTAAAACCAAAAAGAGCTGCAATTAATGCTACCACCAGAAAAATAACTGTCCAACGTAACATAGTGATAGATTTTTAAGTGAATAAATATTATTAACTATAGCTTAACCGGCTTTATAAGAGTTGCATCTTATCTTAGAACCACACCGGCAATTACAATCTATAATTTGTAAAAATCATACCGCCGGGCTTTCAAGTATACCTTTTCTTATTGATTCTACTGGTTCACGCCCCTGTTCAGGTAAAAATTTACAGCCGTGTAGATATCCTTCTACATTATTATTTCAATTTCCAATATGATGCTTGCAGGCATGGGCTTTACAATATTGATGTAGAGCTGCGTTCTTAGTAGTCGTTGTATAATGAACATTTAATAGTGGATTACGTTATTAGTAATACTTAAATCACAGGTTATGAAGAACAGCTATTTAATGCACATAGATGAACAAACAACACAGGGGATACCGCTTGAAGAGATCAGTTACTTATCAACATTCAAGGCAAATCTGTTAGAAGAAAAATTGGAAGAAATTTCCACAGTTGAAGTTACTTTATCAAATCCCGGTGCTAACGAAGTAGCGGCACTGATCAAGGTAGGCGCACAAAATGGCGAGTACACAGGTTATAGTGTTGCTGTACGCTGGGAAACAGCTATTGCCAAAGCCTTTGAAAGCATCCGGTATCATATTGACGTTATTGCTAACTCTCCGGTAAAGGAAAATATAAATTAAACAGGGCGCCCTTATCAGGTTGCGAACTGGCCACCACATACCCGCTGTGATTGGTCATTACCCGCTCCACAATAGCTAACCCAATGCCTTTTCCCTCGTATTCTGCAGTGCTATGCAGCCGTTGAAATATCAAAAATATTTTCTGGTTGAACTCATCACTGAAGCCAATACCATTGTCCTGTACACTTATGCGAATAAATTGTTTCTTTAACAATTTGCTGTC
>CBIMFG010001348.1:0-1752 GCA_966243125.1 uncultured Niastella sp. | reverse complement strand
AAATGCCGACTTTACCTACCAAAAATACCTGGGTTGCAAGGCCGATAGCGTTCAATTCTTTCACGATGGCGCCCACAGCGTAAACAAATGGAACTGGAATTTTAATAACCAGGGCAAAAGCACTGCTCAAAACCCAACTTACACCTGGACCGTGTTTGGTTCCAAACAAATAACACTGACTGTATCGAATGGGGTATGTGCCGACACGTCAACAACCACGGTATTGCTCGATAATACACTGAAGGCAGATTTTGGCTTACCGGAAACATTATGCCCCGAAGACAAAGCAATATTTACCGACAGCAGTATTGGCAAGATCATAAGCTGGAACTGGGATTTTGGAAATGGCAATGGCAGTTCGTTTCAAAATCCAATGCCCGAAAGCTATCCCCAGGTTATCAGTGGCAGATCCAAGCTTTATTCCGTAAGGCTCATTGTTGAGAACGATCTGCATTGCTTTGATACGGCAGTTAACCAATTGAAAGTTGTATACAGTTGTTACATCACCGTTCCCAATGGGTTTACGCCAAATGGTGATGGCCACAATGACTTTTTATATCCACTCAATGCCTGGAAAGCCACAAACCTGGAGTTTGTTGTTTATAACCGCTATGGACAAATTGTTTTCCGCTCCAACAACTGGACTAATAAATGGGATGGCCGTTTTAACGGGCAAATGCAAGGAAGCGGAGTGTTTGTATGGCTGCTGAAATATACTTTGATTGATACCGGTGAAAAGGTAATGCAACGCGGAACCACCGTATTGATCAGGTAATTACCTGCAAAGAAATAGTCATTATTTTATTGTGTAAACACCGGAAAAAAATTATTCACGCGTTTCCCTGTTTTAGAAAATCAATACCATGGCTGTTTGTACACTTAAAATGTAGTCTGTTTTCTAATTCCTTTGCTCTGATGCTATAAAGTTATTATCTTCCCTCGCAAAATTTACCCTAAAGGTGCAATTACCCGGCCCTAATATGCGTTATGGTATAAGCCCAGTAATGGGCACAGCGCCAGGAACTACCGTACAAACCACAAACATGACTAGACTTCGATTCCTATTCCTAATTCCTATTGGTTTATCACTGTCCGTACAAGCCCAAAAAACTGACTCCCTGGTTGGTAAATGGAAATATGTTGACGTTTACAATAAACACAGATACGATACTGCCACGTTGAGAATAGCTAATGAGTATTTTGGCAACATGACCTTTTATTTCAAAGCCAACAATCACTACAAGGCGTTTGTGATGAATAACATCGATGAAGGTGTTTGGAGCCTTAACGAAGCCACCAGCAAAGTTAGAATAACATCATACAAAGGAAATTCAAACGAATCACAGATCATAGGCCTGAGCGCTGATAAACTGATCCTTACCCTGGGTGAGGGTTCTTTTATAATGGCCCGAACAAACATTACCGAATCAGACAACGTTGAACAACCGCTTCCTGATATCAAAGCTGTTTCAGCTACCAAAAGCCAGATCAGCAAAAAATGGTTTTTAACGCGTCGCGAAGTACCTGGCCGTTCAGAAGCCCAGTTAAAAATGGCGAGTACCTTAATAAGAGGCGCCTATGCTTATTTTAAAAGCAACGGCGTTTATGAAGCTCAATCTTTAAAAGTTACAGAAAGCGGTAAATGGGCATTTGGCCCCGATAATAAGAGCATTATTGTAACCATTGAGAACCAACAACGCATCTGGAATATTAAAAGCATCACTCCTACGCAGTTGGTGCTCATCAGCGGAT
>CBIMFG010001347.1:0-1757 GCA_966243125.1 uncultured Niastella sp. | reverse complement strand
CATTGATAGCATCGGCCAGAGCGCCGGTAGGAGCACCACCTGCATTGGGGGCCAGTAATTCCCAGAAGAAAGAGTGGTTCCAGTGGCCACCGCCATTGTTACGAACGGCCGGGCTAATGGTGCCGGCAGCTTTTACCAGTTCTTCCAGCGATTTATTTTCGTGGGGAGTTCCCGCAATAGCTTTGTTAAGGTTATCTACGTAAGCCTGATGGTGTTTGCCATGGTGGATCTGCATCGTCAATGCGTCAATATGTGGCTCCAAAGCATCGTGTGCATAAGGAAGCGCCGGTAGTGTAAATGCCATAACACTAAATTTTTAATTTTTGAAGATTTATGGTTGTCCTTTCAAACGGTAACAAAAGTACAGGTCAATGGTTGATTAACCAATTCATTCTCTTTACCAAACGGAAAATTTTGACCGGTACTATGGCAATTTTGTAGTATTTTAGATAGCGTACACGGCATGCTAATCCTTATCAAATCAATCAAAATGTTGAATACCATTACAACAAAAAAATTGATGCTGATTTCTGTCACCATATTATCCAGCGCTTTTTTGGGTGCTTTTCAACCCGATCAGGAAAAAAACAATACATTAAGTGCAGAAGAGAAAAAAGCCGGCTGGGTGTTACTCTTTAACGGTCACAATACCGATGGCTGGCGGGCCTATAACAATAAACCCTACGATAGCTGGGACGTTGTAAACGGACAGCTCTATTGTAAAATGAAGGATGTTAAACAGCGGGCCGACCTTATTACTATTGACCAATACGAGAATTTTGAATTATCGATAAACTGGAAAGTTGACAAGGGTGCCAATAGCGGCATTATTTATCGTGCGGCAGAAACCAGTGGCCCCAGTTACGAAACAGGTCCCGAATACCAGTTAATAGATGACGAAGGTTACCCACAAAAACTGGAAGCCTGGCAAAAAAGCGGTTCAGATTATGCCATGTACCCACCCGCGGAAATTGCCGCCAAGCCTGCCGGTGAATACAACCACACTGTTATTAAGGTTAATGGAGCACATGTGGAGCACTGGCTGAATGGCAAAAAAGTAGTGGAATATGAGTTTTGGACACCCGGCTGGCAGGAATTAAAAGAAAAGGGCAAATGGAAGGATGCCAAAGCATACGGCCTCACCAAAAAAGGCCACCTCGCTTTACAAGACCATGGCGGTGGCATCTGGTTCAAAAACATCAAGCTGCGTAAACTCTGATTATCGCTTACTCCGGAAAAAGCTTTTCATCAACTCAGCACACTCATCTTTCAAAATGCCTTTTGTTACTTCTGTTTTGGGGTGAAAGGGCCAGTTGGGTTCGGTAATGCGTTTGTGTCCGTTCTTTTCATCATCGGCGCCCCAAACAATCTTGCTGATCTTGCTCCAGTATAACGCCCCGGCACACATGAGGCACGGTTCTACAGTAATATAAATAGTGCCTTCAGGCAAGTATTTACTGCCAAGGTAATTGAATGCCGAAGTAAGCGCAATGACCTCGGCATGGGCCGTAGGATCATTCAATCGCTCAACCTGGTTATGACCACGGGCAATAATGCGGTTGTTCATAACCACTACTGCACCCACCGGTACTTCGCCATCTTCAAAAGCCCGCTGAGCCTCCTTCAGCGCCTGCTGCATATAGTATTCGTCGTTCATAGATGCATTCAAAATTACAATTGGTACCTGTTTCGCAAAGGCAAGGTACGTATCTTAAATAATAATTTTATTATCCGCATTAAACCTCGAGACATAAGTA
>CBIMFG010001346.1:0-1758 GCA_966243125.1 uncultured Niastella sp. | reverse complement strand
ATACTACCTGTGATCCATCCGCCAGGGTTAACATGGCGCCATCTTTACCAGGTCATATTTTATATGGGCCTGCAACCACGGGTTGAGGCGGCGTTTTTTTTGTAAGAAAGTAAGTGCCGGCAGAAAGTAAGAGTAAAACAGAAGCGGCCACCCACCAGTAGCGAAGTGCCGGCATGCGTCGAATTTTGGCCGGTTGTGTGTTTTGTTGCTGCCAGGTTTCTTTTATTTGAAGAAAGGCCTTTTGCCAGTAATCGTAGTTATAAGGTTCAATAAGGTTGGAAGGAACATGATTTTCCTGCGCAAGAAAAGTATCGGCTTCTGCAATCAGCTCGCCGGTTTGATCGGCATTGATGATCGCTGCTATCCGGGAATAATCTTCACCGGTGGCATTACCAGCCCTGGCTTTTTCCAGCAGCACAAGCAGTTCGTCTTTAAGAAAACGTTCCATTAACATTTATTGAATTAGGGTCAAAAAAAGTACGCTACATTCCCTGCCCTATTATATTGTACCGCGGGAAATGAAAACATACCTATGGTTTCAAAAAAAATTTAAATAATAATTAAGATAAGCACAGCGGGTAGTAAGATCCCGTGCTGGGTGAGGTATTCCTTGATGAATTTTACAGAACGTACCAATGAGTTTCGAACGGTTTGTACTGAAATATTCAGCTGTTCAGCTACTTCTGCTGCTTTTAACCCGGTTTCGCGGCTTAGTTGAAAAATTCTGCGGGCCTGATCGGGCAACAAAGCAGTTGCTTCCTGAACCAGCCTTGCCGTCTCGTGCAGGGAAACAGTATTCGCCAGACTGTCTTCGCCCTCAATGGAGTTTTGTTGTTTGAATTCGCTGTACTTCTGGTTGCGGGATACCTGTTTTGATAGCCAGGTGTAGGAGCGGTTATAGGCAATTTTAAAGATCCAGTTTTGCGGAACGTCTACTTCAGTAAGCGATTCACGATCAATCCATAAATACAGAAATACTTCCTGAATAATATCCTTTGCCACACCCTCAGACCTCGTTACTTTCATGATCAATGTATGCAAGCGCGGCACATACCTGTGAAACAGTGTATTAAATGCTTCTTCATCGCCCTGCGCAACCCGCAGGAACAACTCTTTTTCGATATTTATTTGCTTACTATCCAACACTTTATCGCCCAAAGACCGGTGTAAACTTACTTTAATTTTAGGATATAGTAAACGGGGCGCTGTAGTAAAATAACAATTTGCTAAATAAAAATCCCGATCCGCCAGCTGGCAGAACGGGACCACTTAAATGTATAACAAACACTAATAATTAAGATAGCTTATACCTGTTGCGGTGAATACAGGAACCTTTCGTAAAAAGCCCGCTCTAAACTTTCTCGGTGCATGGGATGCGCAATTTCAATCAATGCCTTACCGCGCTGTTTCAGATTTTTTCCAAACAGATTCACGGCGCCAAATTCAGTAACCACCCAGTGAATATGGCCACGGGTTGTTACTACGCCTGCACCCTGCTTTAAAAAAGGCACAATACGCGACTCTCCTTTTGAAGTAACGCTAGGAAGCGCAATGATGGGTTTGCCACCAGGCGATAAAGAAGCACCGCGCATAAAATCCATTTGTCCGCCAATGCCCGAAAATTCATACGTTCCAATACTATCGGCGCAAACCTGGCCGGTAATATCAATTTCAATGGCGCTGTTAATGGCGGTTGCTTTTGGGTTCTGGCGAATAATACTGGTATCGTTCACATACGCAATATTCATTACCCGTACC
>CBIMFG010001345.1:0-1768 GCA_966243125.1 uncultured Niastella sp. | reverse complement strand
GCAGCCACCCGCCTATGGGAGCTTGTGTTTCCGCAGCACTTTGCTTGTATGGGCGCGAACCTGTTGGGTAAGCGCAGCGTCTTTGCTTAATGGTTTGCCATAAGAAGGGATCATTTCTTTAAGCTTATTTTGCCATTCAGCGCTTTTTACCTGATCGCCAAAACATTTGGATACCAGGTCAACCATTATGGATACTGCAGTAGAGGCGCCTGGCGATGCCCCCAGCAAGGCAGCTATACTTCCATCGGCTGCACTTACTACTTCAGTTCCAAACTCCAGTACACCACCTTCTTCTTCATCTTTCTTGATCACCTGTACGCGGTAACCGGCTACAGCCAGTTCCCAGTCCTCTTTACGGGCATTGGGATAATATTCGCGCAATGCATCGAGCCGTGCATCAGGCGTTAACCTTACCTGATCTATCAGGTATTTTGTTAACGGAAGATTGCGCGCGCCGGCAAAGATCATTGCCTTAATATTACTGAATTTTATAGATTTTATGAGATCGAGCCATGATCCGCTTCTTAAGAACTTTGTAGTAAACCCGGCATAAGGGCCGAATAACAATTCTCTTTTGCCTTTTATCCATCTGGTATCCAGGTGCGGAACCGACATAGGAGGGGAGCCTACTGCTGCAGCACCATATACTTTAGCTGCGTGTTGTTTTATGATAACCGGATTGGTACAACGTAACCATTGTCCGCTTACAGGAAAACCGCCAAAGCCTTTTGACTCGGGGATCCTTGATTTTAATAATAATGGAAGCGATCCGCCGCCGGCGCCAATAAATACAAATGGTGCGCTTATAGTATGGTGAGTGTTGTTTTCTTCATTCAACACCTTTACGTTCCATTTATTGTTTTTCTTCTTCAGACCGGTAACTGCATGCTTGAACTTAATGTTCACATTTTCCGTTGCACTAAGACCTTCCAGCAAATTTTTGGTGAGCGTACCAAAATTTACGTCGGTACCCAGGTCCATTTTGGTAGCAGCCACCGGTTCATCCCCTTTTCTACCTTCCATAACCAGCGGCACCCATTGGTTAATGACAGCGGGGTCTTCAGAATATTTCATGCCCTCAAACAGGTGACAGCTCTGCAATGCTTCATACCGTTTGCGCAGGTAGCTGACGTTCTTTTCTCCCCATACAAAGCTCATGTGGGGGATAGGCTTAATAAACAGATCGGGCAGTTTCATGATCTGGTTATCTACCAGGTAAGCCCAGAATTGTTTTGACACCTCGAAAGAATCGGCAATTTTGATTGCTTTCGAAATATCAACAGAACCATTTTTTTCAGGAGTATAGTTTAATTCGCAAAAGGCGGAGTGGCCTGTGCCGGCGTTGTTCCAGGCATCGGAACTTTCGGCTGCTGCACTGTCCAGTCGCTCTACTATTTCAATCCGTATGGCAGGGTTTAATTGCTTCAATAACATTCCGAGCGTAGCGCTCATAATGCCTGCACCTATCAGTATTACGTCAGTTTCTATGGTTGGTTTGCTTGCCATTATTTAGAATTATAAATAATATGCCAAGCAATCGTCTTTAAACGCGCAAATTTAATGCATTATTGTTTTTAATGTATCAACAACAGCTATAAACTGTACAATCATTAATCGCTCCATTAATCTTTTATTAACCTCCCATCTTTATTTTGGTACAGTTAATGTTATAATAACCATCTTTTTAAACCTTTTTTATGAAAAAACTCATCCTATCAGGCCAACTGGCCGTTGCCATGCTATTGGCAAGTTGTTTAAAGAACCAGGA
>CBIMFG010001344.1:0-1776 GCA_966243125.1 uncultured Niastella sp. | reverse complement strand
ATAATCCCGGTCAATACAAAACTTATCTGGAGCAACGGGGTAGTAAGTATCCAACGGTGAAACCGGCAGGTACTGCCGGGGTTTCCACAAACTAAAGTAAAAGAAGTACATTGCGTGTTGAATAATTAGTCAACACGCAATTGTCTTTTAAAGGAAATATTAGCGCGCAGAATGGTTTTCGAAAACAACATGCTGCAAATTCATAGTTTTTGGTTTGAATGGCATAGTGTATTGATGTATAGATGCAGGTAGCTTTGCTACATGAAAACAATCTTTATTACAGGCGCTTCCAGTGGTTTGGGAAAAGCTACTGCAAAACTATTTTCAGGCGCAGGCTGGCGTGTTATTGCTACTATGCGGCAGCCTGAAAAAGAAAAGGAGTTGATAGCCATTCCTGGTATAACCTTGCTGGCGCTCGATATTACCGATAAACAACAAATAGGGGAAGCCACTGCAAAAGCCAGGTCAATGGGGGTGGATGTAGTCTTTAATAATGCCGGCGTTGGATTAGGTGGTCCGTTGGAAGGGTATACCGAAGAGCAGATGTACAGGCAATTTGAGTTAAATTTTTGGGGCGCTGTTCGGGTAACGCAGGCTTTTGTGCCTTATTTCCGCGAAAAAAGAAGCGGGCTTTTTCTTACCACAACCTCTATTGGCGGTGTTATCACCTTTCCTTTTTATTCTATCTACTGCGCTTCCAAATGGGCGTTAGAGGGTTTTTGTGAAAGCCTGTCGTTTGAGTTGGGCGCTTTTGGTATTGGCGTAAAAACGATCTCGCCCGGTGGCATCAACAGTTCATTCAGAACGGCTGCAGAAAGCGCGCAGCATGAAGCGTATACTACACAGTTTGCACAGGTATACCAGGCTTTTGTTACTGGTAAAACACCTACCATTGCTTCAATGCCTGAAGAAATTGCCAATGTGGTGTATGAAGCCGCCACCGATGGCAAAAACCAGCTTCGGTATCATGCCGGCCGCGATGCCATCACCTATATGGATCAACGTACGCAGCAGGGCGCTGAAAAATTCAGGCAGGATCTGAATGAATTGTTTTTTAGTTAGCCTCTTCGTTAATAACAGCGCTATAAGATTATTGTATCACCATCGTACCGGCGAAATCTCAGCCGCTAACGCCTCATTTTTAACTGAAAATGAGGCGTTTTCAATTCTCCCCGCTTTTTTGTAATTTTATACGCTTATCAACCACAACCTTTCCTGCCGGTCATTTACCAAAACCAAAATTTTAGTCAACTGAATTTGTGAAACTTGCTGCGTGCCCATGCATAATGAGAAAGAATTACTGGTAGCTGTATCCCGCGGAAACGAACAGGCTTTCTGTGAGTTGGTTGATGCCTACTCAGCCCCGCTGCATACCTTTATTTACAAGCATACCGAATCTCGCGAGCTGGCCGAAGAAATTGTGCAGGATATTTTTACGCAGGTTTGGCTTACCCGGGAAACGCTTACTGAAGTTCGCAATTTTTACACTTACTTATACGTGCTTTGCCGCAACCGGGCTTTTAATGAGTTGAAGAAACTGGCCCGGGAAAAAAAGCGCCTGCAGCAATGGCAACAGGAACAGGATGTTGCCAGCGGGGGCGAAGAAACCGAGCTGCCCTACGAATACCTTGACCTGGTAACAGAAGCGGTAGAACAACTACCCACCCAGCAAAAAAAGGTTTGGACGCTGAGCCGCAAACACGGGCTTACCTATCAGCAGGTGGCCGAGCAATTGCAGATCTCGCGCGAAACAGTAAAAAGTTACCTGAAAGCCGC
>CBIMFG010001343.1:0-1777 GCA_966243125.1 uncultured Niastella sp. | reverse complement strand
CAGCGCATAGTTACGGAAGGACAAAAAGTGATCAGGGATAAAGTAAAAGCCGAAATGCACCAGGCTGTCGTAGAAGTAGGCACTGATGTTTGCCGTAATGTTGATGAAGCGTTTAAAGATGTAAGCAACCTGCGCCGCACCATTTCCCATATTGCCGGCGACCTGGGTTTTTCAATAGGCGCCTCAGGTACCCATCCTTTCAGCCATTGGGAAAGCCAGTTGATCACCGATCATGCCCGGTACAAAGAAATACTGGATATTCTGCAGGATGCCGCCCGCAGCAATCTTATTTTCGGCCTGCATGTGCACGTTGGCATGGAAAGCCGGGAAATGGCCAATCACATCGCCAACTCAACCCGGTATTTTTTACCACATATATATGCGCTTAGCACCAACTCCCCTTTTTGGGAAGGAAGAAATACCGGTTACAAATCGTACCGTACAAAAGTATTCGACAAATTCCCCCGCACGGGCATACCTGAAACCTTTGATACCATTGAAGACTATGACAATTTTGTAAAGCTGCTGGTAAAAACCAACTGCATCGACAATGCTAAAAAGATCTGGTGGGACCTTCGGGTGCATCCTTTTTTCAATACCGTTGAATTCAGGATCTGCGATGTGCCGTTAACGGTTCAGGAAACAATAGCCATCGCCGCTTTATTCCAGGGCGTATGTGCCAAAATATACAAACTGCGTTTACAAAACCTCAACTTCATTCAATACTCACGCGCCCTCATCAACGAAAACAAATGGCGGGCCAGCCGCTATGGCATCGATGGGCTGCTGATCGATTTTGGAAAGGAAGAAGAGATCAACACCCGGGTGCTGATATATGAACTGCTCGATTTTGTTGATGATGTGGTGGATGAACTGGGTAGCCGACATGCCATTAATTATATCACCAAACTAATGGAAGAAGGCACCGGTGCCGACCGCCAGCTGAAGGTTTTTCAACAAACCAACAGCCTGGTGAATGTGGTTGATTACATTCATAGTCAGTTTTTGGCAGGTATATAACCACTACCCACTCGCATTGATATTTTCTTTAATAAGAATTTTGGTACAATATTTATACACAAACAGGCGTTAAAAACAACAATCCCGTCCCTAAGTCCATAGGAAATTCCCGAAAAAAAATATCTTTGGTTCAAATCTGTTCCGGTATGAAAAGAATCCTGGTTAGCTGGCCTATGCTGCTGTTGGCAGTATTTGTAGTAGCGTCGTGTGGTAAAGAAAAGAGTTCAGAAGAAGACGTTTCGCAATACTATATTAAATGCAAAATAGGAAGCGTAGATAAAACATTTAAATATGCCTTGGTAGCTCACAAAGAAACCGTGAGTGGCAGTGGTGTTACCAGCTATTCTATTGCTGGTAAAGTAAAAAACGATCCCACCGATCTGGAAGGTTTAGGCTTTACTATTCAATCGTCAATTGATCTTGTAAAAGGCACCACGTATAAGGAAACCGATCCTACTATCGACTACGTGCTGGCCTGTATTTATAACCCCAACACACAGGATCCTGATAAAATGTTTGCCAGTAACATGGATGAAGGCAATCCATTTCAGATCACCCTTACAGAGCTCACCCCCACGTCAATAAGTGGTACATTTTCGGGAAAGCTGTCTCCCTTGAATAACACTGATCCCAATGCTGATTCAGCCGTTGTTTCAAATGGTGTATTTAAGCTGAAACTGCAATAAGGGAAAACAGCTGCAAGCCTCAAGCTGTAAGCCATAAGCCATCGCGGCAACGATTCCTGGTCAACTGATCA
>CBIMFG010001342.1:0-1797 GCA_966243125.1 uncultured Niastella sp. | reverse complement strand
GGAACAGTTATCCGCAGAGATGACAAAGGTGGTATCGTTCAGTTGCCTTACGGCCTGGAAGGATTTGCACCTAACCGTCACCTTATGCGTGAAGACGGCAAAGCAATTGGCGCTGACGAAACAACTCAGTTCATGGTTATCGAATTCGATCGCAATGAAAAACGCATCGTAGTTTCGCATACCCGTATCTGGGAACAATCTAAAGCAGAAGAGAAAAACGCTGCTCAAAAAGAAGCCCGTGCTGAAGCTGACAAAACCAAGAAAGCAGTTAAGAACATTCAGGGTAAAGTTGAAAAAGCTACTTTAGGCGACCTGGGTGCTTTAGCTGAGATCAAGGAAAAATTAAAGCAGGAAGAACAACAAGGTGGTACTCCTGAAACAAAAGAGTAATCTTTGTTTTCTGCAATAATATCGGCCCCGGCTATACACAGTCGGGGCTTTTTATGCTATAAAGTGACATACGGGCAAAAACGGGATAGCTTGTGTAACTAACACGTTATCATTGAAAACTCCCATTACTGCCTGATTGACTGGCATCATTAGTTGGCAAAAAAAGTGCATGCAAGCTTGCATAAGAAAAACCACTTTTGTATGTTTATATCAGCAACTCAAACGGCCACCGTAATTAGCGAGCAACTTCTATATACAGCCAGCGCCCATTGCAGGGGGAAAATCAGAAAGCGTAGTTTATCATAGTTTGTGCAATATGAAGAAGCCATCCCTTCTTTATAATTCGATTGAATTTTCCTGTTTATTTCAGCCATTGATCAAAGTAAAACTTTACGTACAATGATGATTGTTACCGGCTTGTTCGGCAGCTATTTCATGTACTCAACTTACATACAGGTTCATTTTGGGTAGTAACACTCAGCGGGGTGTTCCGGTATTTACCGGGGCGTCCCGTTTGAGTTTTATGGTGAGTAGTGAGTGGTGAGTGGTGAGTAAGCTCGCGAAACTTTTAGGTTTCTGAAAAGTCGGAAACCCACTTACCACTGACCGCTCACCACTGACCATTTATAATGTCTCAAGAACTGTTTTATTGAAATTCAGCAACGATGATAGTTTACGATCAGAAGCATTCCAGCGGCCTTCATGGTGTACGTGTGGGGCGGGAATAACCACGCATTTCATGCGGGCGGCTTTGGCGGCGATCATGCCATTGAAAGAATCTTCAAAACAAATACAGGTAGTGGGAGCAACCTTGAGTAATTCAGCACAATTTAAAAATACCTGCGGATGCGGTTTGCCATAGGGGAGATGTTCTGCAGAGGTAACGGCATTCAAATAAGGTTGAATATTCAATTTTTCAATTACTGCTTCAATTAACCGCATGGGCGAGGAAGAGGCCAGTCCGATAAGAAAACCATTGGTCTTAAAAAACTCCATGATGTATTGCACACCTTCCATGGCTTCGCCATGCGCTTTTATTTTGTCGAGGGCGGCCTGTTCAATGGTTTTGGCAGCTTCTTTTGCGCGGTCTTTATTGATGGCAAAATGGGTGAACCAGTAATCAATCCATTCGGGTGTACGTAAACCGGTGGTAAGGTTATACTGCTCGTTGGTAAGCGTTACGCCAAACTCCTGTAAAGTTTCGGCGCCTGCCTGTTGCCACAAGGGTTCTGAATCGATCAACAAGCCATCCATATCAAAAATTGCTGCGGAAAATTTCATGCCCGCAAAGATAAGAAACCAGCATAAGCTTTAGGGATAGCTATTTTATTGACAAATCCTTAATTTCGGTGTCAATATGAGTTCGTTTAGTGAAAGGTTAAGACATATTCAATTGGTTCGAAAAAT
>CBIMFG010001341.1:0-1804 GCA_966243125.1 uncultured Niastella sp. | reverse complement strand
GGTAATTAGTACTTTTGTCAGGTTCAAAAGTACAATCGCGATCTGCCTGCCCATTAAAAGCAATCAATGAGTACTATGAAGAAATTGAGTCTTTTTCTACTGGGCCTGTTCACTGTCAGTGTCGCCATTTCCCAAACTACATATGAAGTGTTTGCCGTAAAGTATTCTTCTGCGGTGCATGATTCATCTTATACCAAGCATGAAAAAGACAGCGTAAGTATCGACTTCATGGTATGGCTGATAAAAGGCAATGGAAAAAATATTTTAATGGATGCCGGCTATTTATACAGTGTGGACGCAGCAAAGAATTTTAATGTGATCGATGACTTGCGGCCCGATTCAACTTTGCAAAAGCACACCCTGAAGCCGGAAGAAGTTACCGATATTATTTTAAGCTATCAGCACCTCGATCATATCAGCAGTATTAGCATGTTTCCTAAAGCCCGTGTTTGGGTGCAAAAAGATGATTACAATTTCTTCACCAATACTGCCTGGCAAAAAGGCGGCGTAAACAGTGAGTTTAACAGAAAGGAAGTAAAAAAGCTGGTAGATTTACATGGTGCAGGCCGCGTAACGCTGTTTGAAGGCTATAATAAAGAGATCATTCAGGGGCTCAAGATCTTCCCCGGTTCAAGAAATCCTTCATTGCCGCAATATGCATTAGTAAAAACAAGCCTCGGCAACATGGCTCTGGCTTCAGACAATATCTGGATCTATTATAATTCCGATTTTGTAACCCCCGCGCCTTCGTTCCGCACCTTTGATGCCAATGGTTATATAAAAGCTATGCAAAAGATGCAAACGCTGGTAAACGACGAAAAACTGATTGTACCCGGTTATGAAGGGTCTGCCTTCACCAAATTTCCGGTAATTACGGAAGGGGTTATAAGAGTGAAATAAATTTACAACGCCAACACCTTCTTCAACTGTCCCGCAAACTGGTAATCATTCCGGGCATGCGGTACTTTTTGTTGCAATCCGGTTTTGCCAGATGCTTTCAGATAAGTTTCAAAGCCTCCTTTGGGTACTACGGTGATTTGCAGTGGCTCAATAGCTTTATGCGTCACAACATCTTTATAGGAGAAATTCCGGGTACAGATCTGGATGTCGAGCAGCCGCGCAAATTCTTCCATATTTGCTGGCGCCTGACCAAACTCTATAAACCATTCGTGGTAGGGTAGTGAGCCATCGTCTTTGATATTGGGCGCCACGGTGTATTCAACAATTGTAGCGCCGCAGGTGACGGCTGTTTCGCTGATCGACTTTTCAGTTTCTTCCACGGTTACGTGTTCGCCAAAGGCAGAAATGTATTGGGCAATTCTTCCTGTTATTTCAATACGGTGCGGAAAAACAGTTTTAAAGCGAACCGTATCGCCGTTGATGTAGCCCCACAAACCGGCATTGGTGTTTAACACAAGCGCATAGTTAACGCCGGGTTTTACATCTTTCAGCGAAACCCTGTTTACATGTTCTTTCCCAAGCGTATCAACCTCTACAAATTCAAAGAAGATCCCATTATCCAAAATCAGTTGCATGCCGCGTTCATTCAACCGGTCCTGGTAAGCCAGCAACCCTTCGGTGCTTGGGTAGGTTTCAAACACATCGAACGGCATGTTGATGTATTTTTTTATTTCCGGCATAAAGGGTTCATAATCCATTCCGCTTAAAATAAGCAACTGAAAATTCGGGAACAGCTGGTTAAAGTCTTTTCCTGTTTTTGCTTTAAACGATATAAGAAAAACAAGTAACAATACCGGCATGGCCACAATGATGCGGATATCATTGTTCTCTGCCAGATCGATCA
>CBIMFG010001340.1:0-1806 GCA_966243125.1 uncultured Niastella sp. | reverse complement strand
ACCCATCCACATCCTGGATGGTAAACGAAGTAATGGTAGTACGGGTGTTTAGTATATTCTCATCCCGCTGAAAGGTGACTTTCATTTTTGAATCACCCAAAAACGCGCCTACATCTCCATTTGAAGGGTCAAGTACAAACATGCCGGCCTTCCCATTGAACTGAAAGGAGAAATAGTCTAACTGTTTATCCGATGCCACCGCGTTGTGCTGTTTATACAACTGGTTCATCGATCCATAAATCGGATACCGGGTCAACGACAACGGGCAACCGTTTCTTGAATCCTGATCCGTATTATAGGCATACAAAAAACCATTCGGATATTTTCTTATATCCGATTCTTTACCATTGCCTTCAAACGCTTTCTGATCATCCGGCTCGCCTACCTGCATACGGGTAATGACACCACCCGCTACCAGGCTCCAGCCCTGCCCCACATTGGAGGCTACATCATTTACTTTAAGACCGTTGCCTGAGGTATAACTTAACGACACCAGCGTATTTAACCGGCTTTTATTATCCTGCCAGTTAAAGATGGGTAAGGAAAAGGTGGCGCTTCCCGTTTGCTGGTTTACCTGTGCATGGCCGGCAATAAAGAGCAATAAACCCGTGCAAACGCTGATTATCCTTCTTTGTAGCATAAGACTGTTTTTATTTTACAGGACCTTAAGTGATTTTTCTTGTGACGTTTTTCTATTTTGGGCAATACAATCCTGTTTAGCTCCATTCAACCAATTGTGGTTAACTGATGCTAACAGTGTGTATAGAATCTGTTCTTTTAGGCTATTTTCGATTTGGACAATACAATCCTGATCAGCTCCCTTCAAACCACTTTAGGTTCAATTGATGCTAACTGTTTTGTGTGTGCTTAAATCGACTTATTAAAATGTATAACCCACCCGGAATTTAAATGCCGGAGTTTGCGGGCGTTGCCGGTAACTCATAAAATCCCACAGCAACTGTAACTTAGTTTTCTTAAATGTTTTTGATTTCAGCGATACGATCTTGGTTAACCCAATTAAACCACTTTTGGTCCAATTGGAACTGAGTGGATCGTGTGTGGCCGAAGAAGAATCAGCAATAGATAACGGCTGATAATTGTATTCCCATCCGCCACTGGCATAAAAACTGCCTTTTAATTTTATATCCAGGTACGAGCGCAGGCTCATGCCTTGCTGCGTAATCGTTATATGACGAAAATCTTTGCCCCAGCCTATTTTATAACTGGCGCCTACTCCGATGGTGCTTTTATCGTTGAGCTTATAACCCACAGATAAGCCCAGATCGGTAGTAGTTGGAAAAAAGTAACTGGATTGTGCAGACTGAATGTTTGTGCCAAATTCCAACCGCTTTAAAAAGCTTTTTGTTTTTTGATTATTGGGTTTGAAATTGGGCATGTCCAGATCACCGCTGCCTCCGCCCAGGCGCTGAAGCTTGTCACGCAACGTGTTTACCTGGCCCTGCGCCGATTGCACATTCTGCTGGATCATGCCATTCACATTAGGCCCTGAACCGCCCACCTGGTTTTGAAGCAGCGATACCACCTGGCTGCGTGACTGTAAACCAGTTACCGCTTGTGAGGCAGAAATATTATTACCAGGTGTAGTGGGAAGATTAAATAAAGAAGCCAGCATGGAGTTCTTTTGCATAAAGCCGGTAAAGGCCGGCACCTTATTCAACAGCGTGAGCGCTGTTTTTACCATCTTATCTGGGTCATTCAGGATGTTCCTGTATTCTTTAAGTTGCTGACCATAATAATAACAATCTTTATTATAGTTCCTGCAAAGGCCTGTTATGCTTGACGGCA
>CBIMFG010001339.1:0-1806 GCA_966243125.1 uncultured Niastella sp. | reverse complement strand
AATGTAATTTAAAGGATATTATGAATACAAGGGTTTGCGCAATTGTAGTGACATATAACCGGCTCGAAACGTTAAAAACGGCCATCGCGCATATACTGGCCCAAACGGTGCCACCTACTGAAATAGTTATCGTTGATAACAACAGTACCGATGGAACAAAGGAATACCTGCAAACACTGCAAGGGAAAAATAACATCCATTGCATTTACATGAACAGCAATACCGGCTCGGCCGGCGCCATTGCAAAAGCCATGACGTACGGGTTAACCCGAAATGCATATGATTATTTCTGGATCCTGGACGATGATACTTTTTATGCGCCCAACGCACTGAAAGAACTGGTTGAAAGCATTGAACAAACCGAGTTTGTAATGGTGGGTTTGCACGGCGCCAACTTTAAAATGGGCGCCAAAGTACATGCCGATCCCAACGTTCGGTTGCAGGAAATTGATTATGCCATGATTGACGGGGCTATTATAAAAGCCGATGTGGTACGGCAGGTAGGCCCCTTGTGCGAAGAGTTCTTTATGATGTGCGACGACCAGGAATATTCCATCCGCATCAGAAGGGCCGGCTACAGAATAGGCGTACTGAAGAACGGGGCCGATGACCGCCAGTTGTTAGGTGGGGGCGGACAGTTTACCAAAGCCACCTTATGGCGCAATTATTATTCAGCCCGCAATCACACGTTCATTATTAAAAAGCATTTCTCCATACTGGAGTTTATTGCTTACATCTATCACCAGGTAAAACTGTTGCTTACTGCAGCCATCCTGGCGCCAGACCGTTTTAAACGGGTTAAATTCCGCTTATTGGGCATTTGGCATGGCATCAGGGGCGTTGGCGGCAGAACGTTAGACCCCGGTACATTGAAATTTGTAAAGTAACACTGTTAATAACCCAGAGATATACCCATGTAATAGAACCCAGGAAACCGGCTACCTCGACCAACCGATAGTAAAAACACAATCATATGACCTCAAAGTTTAAGAAAAAGGTAGTTACGACGCTGCGTTACGTTTACAAAGTAGGTATTATTAAATCTTTGTTGATTGGCCTTGCCATGAGTGCTTCCGGCGAAGAGTATGAAGTAAAATGGAAAGGACGGCATTATCACATCAGAAAACATTCCAGTGACTTTAAAGTTTTCAGGGCCATTGCTGTATTTGGACAGTATAACGTTCCTAAGATCACAAGCAACAATGTAAAAACAATAATTGACCTGGGTTCAAATATTGGTTTTTCCGTGATGCACTTTAAATCAAAATTCCCCGATGCGCAGGTAATTGCGGTAGAACCGGAGAAAAAGAATTACGATCAGCTGGTAAAAAATGTAAAGGAATATACAAACGTCAATTGCCTGCAAAATGCCATTTGGCACTCCCAAAAGAACCTCGGCATTTTTGACAGCGGCCTGGGTGAATACGGCTTTAGGGTAGTGGATGATAATCAAAAGCAGGTAGGCAGTGTAGATGCCATTACCATGGACGATATCATCAGCAGGTATAATTTACAAACTATCGATATCCTCAAAATTGATATTGAAGGCGCCGAGAAAGAGTTGTTTTCTTATAATTATGAAAGCTGGTTACCCAAAGTACGATGCATAGTAATAGAGTTGCACGATACTTTCAGGCCAGGTTGCGCTACCGCCTTTTTTAAAGCAATATCAAGCAGAGAGTTTGATATTTTTTGCAAAGGGGAAGATATAATAATAACATTTACCGACACCAAACAAGGGGTTGTACAATATGCATAGCGATACTATTCCCGGAACTGAATTAAAACACGTTACCACAGCTATAA
>CBIMFG010001338.1:0-1813 GCA_966243125.1 uncultured Niastella sp. | reverse complement strand
ACAACAACGATGTGAAAAATAACGTATGGAATGTAACCGATAACTTTAACTACTATGCCGGTAAGCATACATTAACCGGTGGTGTATCTTACGAGTACCAACTGGTTGGTAACATGTTTATGCCAGGTGCACAAAGCTATTATGTGTACAATTCTCTGAATGATTTTGTTACCAATCAGGCGCCTATCTACTATTCTTATACCTATTCAATGGTGCCAGGCGAGAAAGCTGTTTATTCCGCCGAATTGAAATTTGGACAATTAGGTTTTTATGCCCAGGATGAGATCAAGGTAAATCCCAAATTGAAAGTAACGTTGGGCCTACGGGCCGATCGTCCGGTTTATATTGAGAAAGCATTGGAAAACCCTGCGGTTACGGCCCTTGCTTTACCTGATAGAAATGGCAATATGACCCATTACAACGGTCAATGGCCAGGCAGCCGCTTTACCTTGAGTCCGCGTGTAGGGGTGCGATATGATGTATTGGGTGATAAATCGCTGATCGTTCGTGGAAGCGCCGGCATCTTCAATGGGTTGAACCCGTTTGTATGGCTCACCAATATGCCAACCAATAGCGGTATGTATCAAAACAGTGTGGCGCTGCGTAATTCCAATACCGACGAAGCAAAAAAACTGGCCGATATCAGGTTCGACCAGAACATTGATAAATACGCCGACAAGTTTCCACCGGTAGCAGGTGCCACCATTCCAAGCAATGTGGTGTTAGTTGATCCGGATTTCAAAATGCCCCAGATCTTCCGTGGCGACCTGGCTGTTGATAAAAACCTGGGTAATGGTTTTAATGTAACAGTAGAAGGGATCTATTCAAAAGATATGAATGCGATCCTCATGCGCAATGCCAACCTGAGGGCGCCAAACGGTCAGTTATCAGGAGATGATACCAGACCAAGATATTTGACAGGCAACACTTCAGATAAGAGCCTCTATCCTTCAGTGAGCTCTGCTATTATTCTGGAAAATACGAATAAAGGTTATTCATATGCGTTGACTGCACAGTTAAGCCGTACATTCAGCAAAGGATTCTACGGTTCAGTAGCCTATACCTTTACACAAGCCAAAGATATCAGCGGCAACAGCGGATCACAGGCTTATTCAGTATGGAACAGTAATGCAACCGTGGGAAGCACCAATAGTATAGAATTGAATCCTTCTTCGGCAGCAACTGTACACCGCGTAGTGAGCACGCTCTCTTACCGCTATGAATATTTGAACCATGCGGCCACTACTGTGTCGCTTATTTACATGGGCGCACCCGGTGGTAATATTACGTACCGTGTAAATGGTGATTTGAATGGTGATGGCAATAACCAGGACCTGATGTACATTCCTAAAAAAGCCAGCGATCTTACTTTTGAACAGTATACGCAAGCAGTGAATGGCGTTAATTACACCTTTACTCCTGAGCAGCAGGCCGAGGCGTTGGATCAGTTTATTGATAATAATCCTTATTTGAGAAAACACCGTGGCGAGTATGCAAAAAGAAATGGTGGCATTATGCCCTGGTACAGCGATATAACTGCCCGGGTTATGCAGGATTTCTTCCTGAAAGTAGGAACGCATAAGCACACGCTGCAGTTTACTGCCGATGTACTGAACGTATCTAATTTATTAAACCGTAACTGGGGTGTTAACAAGCAAACAACTACCACCCAGCCGCTCGTTTACAGATCAACCAATGCCGCCGGCGTTCCCACTTACAGAATGGCGAACTCAAACTGCGTTTTATATACCACGCCCTATAAGCCGGTTTTAAGAACCAGCAGCAACTGGTCGGCACAAATTGGTGTACGTTA
>CBIMFG010001337.1:0-1816 GCA_966243125.1 uncultured Niastella sp. | reverse complement strand
ATGCGGCATGTTGCTCCTTTATGGACAATTGCTAGCCCAATCCAAAACGATTACCGGTAAGGTAACTGACGAAACCGGAAGCCCTATTCCCAATGCTTCAATTACGGTTAAAGGAACATCATTAGGAACTACTTCAAAAGAGGATGGTTCTTATTCCCTCACTATTCCAGCCAATTCAAAAGTACTTACTATTTCAGCCGTAGGCCTGGATGAACAAAATATAACCATCGGTGATAGGACATCAATTTTAGTTTCACTAACGCATAAACTAGGAACTTTACAGGAGGTAGTGGTTACTTCGCTGGGTATCACCCGTGATAAACGTTCACTGGGCTATGCAACCCAGAACCTGAAAGCCGATCAGTTCAATGATCGTGGACAGGTGAACGTGGTAAGTGCATTACAGGGTAAAGTGGCCGGGGTAAACATTACCAATGCTTCTGGTAGTGCTGGCGCCTCGGTAAATATAAATATCCGCGGTATTTCTTCCTTTACCGGAAGTAACCAGCCTTTATTTGTTGTTGATGGAGTTCCCATCAGTAATGATGTGGATAGAACCAATGGTGGTACGTTGGGTACGCTGGGCGATAACCAGCCACCAAACCGGGCCATGGATATGGATATGAACAATATCGAGTCTATTAATATTCTGAAAGGGCCAGCCGCTTCTGTATTATATGGCTCACGAGCTGCAGCAGGCGCTATTATTATTACCACTAAAAAGGGGAGTGGACAAAAAGGTAAGGCAGAAATAATTGTTAGCTCAAATGAAAGTTTTCAAAGGGCTACTGGTTTACCTGAGGTTCAAAATGAGTATGGCCAGGGTAATAACGGCGCCTATACATCAGGCACCTCCAACTCATGGGGACCTAAATTCGGTTCTACCCCAACTACGCAAAACGGGTTATTGGTTAATGGTGCAGCTATTGATTACAATCCCTACCCCAATAACATCAAGAATTTCTTTGAAACAGGTATAATCTCCGATAATAATCTTTCGATAAACAGCGGTGATGCCAAACAGAATTTTACTTTTTCTGCAGGTTACCTGTATCAGAAGGGTATTATGCCGAATACGGATGTTAAAAGAGCGTCTGTAAAATTTGGTGGCAACACTGTTTTACGTGACAAGATCAAACTGGGTGGATCTGTAACTTTTACAAATACGTCCCAAAACGGTATTCTGGGTGGTAATGGCCCCAGTGCCCTGGGCGCTTTATATGGAATGCCCCGCAGCATTGATCTGCAGAAATACAAGAATGATAAAACCTGGAAAAATCCTGATGGCACCAACAACTATGCGGTAGCCCTTACAACAGTAGAGAACCCTTATTTTAGCGCATATGAAAACCCATTGAAAAGTTCTCTTTATCGTGTGCTTGGTATTGCTAACCTGGGTTACGACATTACGCCATGGTTGAATATCAACTACCGGTTGGGGGTTGATGCCTATACCGATCGTCGTAAACAGATATTTGCCGTTGGGTCGGTTCAGCGCAGTACCGGTCAGGTGCTCGATAACCCCATTTACCGCAGTGAAGTAAATGGTGACCTTATTATCACCGCCAGAAAGAACGACATTATCAAAGGCCTGAATGTAAGTGGTATCTTAGGTAATAATATCAACCAGCGCAGGTTTCAAAGCGTTACAATACAAGGTGATAACCTTACCATTCCGTTCTTTTATAATTCAACCAATGCTACTGAATATAAAAATGGTACAATTGAAACCAGCAGCCTGCAACGGTTGATCGGTTATTATGCCCAGGCCTCCTTCGATTATAAGAATTTCCTGTTCCTGGAATTAACAGGCCGT
>CBIMFG010001336.1:0-1821 GCA_966243125.1 uncultured Niastella sp. | reverse complement strand
AATACCGTCAGCGCAATTATTTTTTTCAGCCATTTCATTTCGAGGGCTTCGGCGGAAAATCATTCAGGATCTTTTTTACTGCATACTGAATGAACTTATCGGGATTTTTAGGTTTTGAATCAATCTCCGAATTACCAACGCCCTGCCACATCAGCTTTTGCGTTTTGTTATTTACCACATCAATGATCAGCGAACCATCGGTATAATTATACGTGCTGAAGGTGGTTGATCCTGCCCCCCAATATCCGTATGGACGGTAAACGCCGCCATAACCGTAATAGTTGTTGTTGGCGGTTACAGCTGTTTTGGTTTTTGAATACGTCATGGCATTTACCAGCAGGTCGGCGGCATCTGTACTTGCTTCGGTGTACCCTTTTGTTTTCATGTTTTCCATAATGGCATTCTTAATACGCTCGGCATTTAACTCACTTACTTCGCCTTTGGCTGCTATATCTACCATGGTGAATGTTTTATAAGGCGTAAAATCGGCTGCGCGATCATAATCTACATTCACCTTTACACTGGGAGCGCAGCCGTAGTTTGCCTGTAATAGAAACCATATGCCCAAACCTATAAATATGTATTTCATGGCTTACCTGGTTGAGAATTGACAATTATTGTTTTGGTTCCAGCAGCTTGAAGAACTGATCAAGTTCTGGCAATATAACGATGCGTGTTCGTCTGTTGGCAGCCCGTCCTTCAGCGGTATCGTTCGAGGCCACGTTTGCATATTCACTGCGGCCGGCGGCTATTATATGCGCTGGATCGAGGCCATATTTCTTTTGCAGCACCCGCACAACAGAAGTAGCCCTTTTCATGCTCAGGTCCCAATTGTCGAGCAGGGGTGGCTTGCTGTATTTTATATTGTCGGTATGCCCTTCAACCATAAACTCAATGTGTGGCTGGGCCTTTAACACCGTGGCTACTTTTCCCAGCACTACCTGGGCTTCCTGACGAATATCATATTTACCGCTGGTGAAAAGCAGTTTGTCTGAGATGTCGATAAAAACTACTCCTTTATCAACTTTTATATTGATGTCTTTATCGTCGAGGTTGCCTATAGCGCCTTTCAGGTTCATTACCAGGGCCATATTCAAAGAATCTTTGCGGGCCATTTCTTTTTGCAGGTCCTGAATATAAATATCCTTGGCCCCAAGATTCTCCAACGACTCTTTTATACTGGCAGCTTGTGTAGAAGTCAATACCGAAAGCCCTTCCAGTTGTCTTAACATGGTGGTATTGTTCTGCTTCAACAGCTCCATGTTCTTTTTTAAATTGGCATTTTCATCCTGCAGGGAAGTATTGGTTTGTGTTAATCCGGTGGTTTTATCGGTACAGGTTTTAAGGGATGATTCCAGTGTTTGGTTGGTCTTGTACAAAGCATCGTATTTGCTTTGCGCATCGTTTTTCATTTTGTTGAACTTCTTATTGCTAACACATCCGGAAAAAGCAAGTGCAACTATTAAAACAAGACCAATGTTTTTAAACAGGAACATACAGTGTTGGTTTTATGTGGTGGGTGTGTTCATTACAAAATTACAGGGCAAATTGAATTTTCAAACCGTTTAACGGTATAGTGTATGTTGTTTAACGTGTCCGTAAAATAGAGCGTATATAACCGTATTGAATAAACTAGTCGTTTACCAGGTTTTGCGCCTGAACAATGGTTTGCTGACAAATTTCATCCTGGATGTCAAAAAGGTTGGTAGGAGTTACTTTACTTTCAAAGATCTTTGACCATATTTGTTTGTATGTGCGGCAGTCAATGAGCTGGATGTTGATGCGGATCTTGTTCTTTACATATTGGGTTCCGCCGGTAAT
>CBIMFG010001335.1:0-1825 GCA_966243125.1 uncultured Niastella sp. | reverse complement strand
AAAGAACTCGCCCAAATCGGTTCCGGTAATTTTACAATCCATGTTATTCGAAATGATCTTACCATTCAACTTCCACGAGTAAACGGGGTTGCTGGCAGTGGTTACTGTTGCAGAAAGAGTAATCTCCTTTCCTATTTTTACTTTATACTCACCCGAAACAGTGTTATTAAATTCCACTGCTGGCATACCAGGTTCAACTGGCTGATCTTTATGTTTGGAACACGATGCCAGGTATACCAATACCAGGGCTGGCAGAACCCATTTCCATGTAGTTATACTTTTCATTGTACCATTTTTCTATTAAGTAGTTATTGTGCGCTTAGCTTTGTACGGGTAAAAACAAAATGGGCGGGAATGTCGCCGGTTTCTACATCCCATTTTCGTTTGCCATCGGGGGTGAAACAATACAATCGACCGGGCGTAACGTAGTCTTTTGCATCGGTCACATATATCTCCCGCGTTTCAGGATTCACCGCTATGCCATAAGGGATAGCGATCTTCTTGTCGGTACCATCAGTTATAAAACTGCGGGACACCACCGTTTTTTGTTTGGTGTTTATAATAGCGTAAGTAATAGTATTTCGATTGGTGACATAACTCCACTCCGTACTGTATACGTATGCCGAGTCGCCACAAATGGTCATATTACTGGCGGGCAGGTTCAGTACATCAGATACCTTGTCGTACACATCGAGGATATACGTATTGGAAGGAATGGTTTTATAATCGCCGCGGGAGGTAACGTAAATGTTACCATAGGCATCCAGCTTCATGCGATCGAGGTTAATGCCGATCGTGATCTTCTTTGTTTCCCTGAATGTATTTAGATCAATCACCGATACAGTATTGTCGTAATTTGGCACCCGGTAACCACCGGAGTTGGCCACATACAACTTATTATTCCGGATCACCATTTCTTCGGGCTGATAGCCTACCACGCAGGTGTCTTTTACCGTAAGCATTGTGGTGTCAACCTTTGCTACATAACCCAGGCGCGCATTGGGATCAATCAACACCGGACCCGCATACGAACTTACATAGGCATAACCTTTATCGAAGGTGATGTACCGGCAGTTGGGAATGGCAATAGTAGCAATGTGTTTGGCTGTGGCCACATCCATTACTTCTACCAAATGCGATACATTGATCACCGCATACAGTTTGCCGCCATAGATCTGGATGTCGTTGCCCACATCGCCCAATTCTTTTTTTACCCCCGTGTTGCGGGTAGGAAAAATATTTTTTGTGTAATTGCCGCTTTCATAATCAAAGTAATCGAGCGAGGATTTGTTGCTGCCCATGTTGGCTTCGTTCAGCAAAAAGAACCCTTTAATGGGTCCCGCCTCGCCTGAGGTTACCGGCGTAATGGTTGGCGGCACGGCGGCTTCTTCTTTTCTACAGGCGCCAAAAGCGCACAGCAGCAGGCAGCAAAAATAAATTGGTACTCTTGTCATAGCTGGTTTTTACAGTGTAACAGTGCAAATGAACTTAACATTGGTTCCAGGCATAGGATAAGACTGCACCACTTCGTATTGCTGGTTCAACACATTGTTTACTTCAGCCGTGAAACGGAATGGATGATTATGTAACAGCATTTCTTTTGATAAGGACAGGTCGTGGGTATACCAGGGTCTGAAATAATTCTCTGGTATATTGGCTACGGCCGTATACCGGTAGCCGGTGTAAATGAAACTATAGTTAAGGCTAAAACTTTTATGGGTTGGGTTTATGACCACCGAACCGCTGTGCCAGGGGGTATAAGGGATCTGTCCACCATAATAAGGACTGGTAACATCAGTAAAATCCTGCGCTTTCTGATAAGTAT
>CBIMFG010001334.1:0-1834 GCA_966243125.1 uncultured Niastella sp. | reverse complement strand
CTATTCAACAGCATGATCAGTTCTCTATGCCTTTCGTACTGGTGGTATTGCCAGCAATGGCTGTTTCCCCTCCACAGCTACCTGCCTGCCATCTTTATAAAATGTCAATTGCTCCCCAACGTTTTTCCTGAGCGGATTAAAGCCTATCCCATTTTGTAATACATGAATGGTCACTTTTTCTTTTTTATGAGCAGCATGGGCAAACAAATAGTAATTGCTGTTGGGTGCAACCTGCGAAAAAAAGAATACACCATCATCTCCCGTTATATATTGAATAGCTTTACCGCCCGGCATAGTTTGCACCAGGAATACAGAAGCCTTTACCGGCTGTAGTTGCGCGTTTAACACGGCGCCGCTTATTACATTCGGCTGATCGGGTGTATAAGATAATTTTCCCTGCTGTTCTACTTCGGTGGTATAATCAAAATAGCGATAGCCATGTGTAAGCATCACCAGGTCGAGTGCGGGTAGGGCATTGGGTTCCTCCCTTTTAAAATAGAAATCAGGTTCCTCTATCTTTCCTTTTAACTCCGAGCTCATCAGCAACCACGAAAGAATATGATCCTGTTTGTCATCGGCAAACGACCACAGTTTATCATCCAGCACAGATAATGATAAATTCGATGGCACCGGATTGCCTTTTTCATCCAGTGTTTTTATAGTTAACGACACCTGTTCCCGGGGTAAGTATCTGGATTTATTGGTAGTGATGTTTACCTGCAAATTCTTTTGCTCGTTCAGGAATACAAGGCGTTCGGCCACCGGCAGTTCATCGGCTGCATACAAAGTAAACCGGGTTATGCCTGCGGGGAATTGGTTGATGTCGATGGTGATGTCGTTGGCGCCTGATTGTACATCTATCTTCCGGGAAAGATAGTTGGTGTTCTTTGTTTGCCCAACCAATGTTACTTCACGTTTTTCGGTAGCAGATATTTTCACTAACAACTTGTTGTTCGCTGCCTTTGAAATATTCATTACCACACCTTTCGGGGAGGCATGTGGCAGAGGAAATGTTTGTGCAATATGTGCTGGTGTTGTAATGCCGGCCGAATAGGTTTCATCTTTCCGGGGTATAAAAGAGAACTTACCCATTCCAAAACGCAGGCTTTCAAAATTTGCCACCCTAATTCCGCGGCTATCGAGCACGGCGCCTTTTACATCAACAGGCTTACCCTGTTCGTTTACGGCTTTAAAAGCAATTTGCGTGGCAATACCTTGCACCAACGTGCCCCCTTCGGGCATAAATTGCAGATCTATCTTATTAAGCACAATAGGAATACTTCTTGAAATAGCTTCAGTATAAGAATCGTATTGTATGGTAATGTTCAATAAACCATCGGTGGTGTTCAGGGTCGATGGCAATGAAAAACGCAATTGCGCTTTACCTTCCTCATTTGTTTGAAAGGTATTGGTTTGAACCACCTCGCCATTGATAGATATTTTGTAAGTAGCTGCATGGTTACGTATGGGTTGGTCGTTGAGATTGCGCAGGGAAAAATCGGCTTTTACTTCATCACCGGGGCCATATCCTTTCTCAGGAAAATCCAGCTTCATCAGCAAGCGGGGCGCTATTACTTTCAGCAGCGTGATCTCCTTTGTAAAAAAAGTAGCCTCATTTTCGTTCCGCATCCAGGTAGTATACGCCCGCAATTTGTATACACCACCAGCAGCCTCACTGCTAAACTCAAATGAGCCTTCGGCATAGCCATTCTCAACCCCATAATTTATTTTCTGTACCAGGTTACCCGATGGGCCAATGATCTCGGCATACACTACATTACTCATAAAGGAAGGCACCTGGGAGTTGGCATTCACCACATATATTTTGAAGAAC
>CBIMFG010001333.1:0-1839 GCA_966243125.1 uncultured Niastella sp. | reverse complement strand
GGATGTTGCACCAACTGCTGGCGGATGGGCTCAATCTCCTGCCGCATTTTATTTAAATATTCACTCATATTATAATCAAAGAACGCAAATGTATAAACTTATGGGCGTATGTTGCTGCTGATATAATACTGTCATCTCAAATTGTTCCTTACAAAAAGGCAACAATTGTTCAATAAATGGCTTGGCCATCAGCCGCTGTGGAGTAGTTAGCAAAATAGTAGTGCCTTGTTGTAAAAATCGTAATAATACCTCGTACAATTGATCGAACTGACCGGGGTCGTAATTGATGTCGCTTAGTAGCAATACATCTGTAGTAATATCTTCAGGAAGGTGGTTCCAGTCCAGCACCTCACAGATAACGTTATTGAGTTGTAAATGCTGTGCAGATTGAGCCATGGTGGCAACCGCTGCTGGCAGGTAATCGCTGCAGCAAACTGTTGTTGCATAACGGGCAGCTATAAATCCAGGCAGCCCCAATCCGGCGGCAAGCTCTAATACTTTTTTATCCTGTACCAGTTCGGGATGCTGGTATATAAAATCGGCCATTGCCAAACCGGCCGGCCATAGTTTTGTCCAGTGGGGAAAGGGTACGTCCACATGTACCTGCTTTTGCTGAAGGTAATTATCCTGCACTTCCTGCGCATCGGGTACAAACAGGTCTATGGTGTAACCTGGCCGTTGCAGGTGTTGTAGTTGTAGTGAAAGGGACATGAATTATTTACAACAACTCTTTTTAGGAAATAAAATCTTCCGCACAATTGTCCATATTTTACGCCACATAGGTAGTTGTTTATTCTGAAGTATCTTCTTCTTCCTGTTTAACAAAAATACGCTCAGGAAGTTTGCCAAATACAAATTCTGTTACCTGGCACAGCCACATGCGCTGGTTAACCGCTTTGCCGTTGTACTTTTCCATCATATAATAACCACCGCCAATACCAGGGTCGCACTTCTCGGTTAATACCAATACATCGGCGCCTTCAAAAGGCTCTTCTGAGATATTTAATACCACGGTTGAGCCTTTTTCCGCCATCAGATCAAGCATGGTATCGGCGCCATCTACCATTTGCAGATCGCCGGCATTACCACCCTGCTCAATATATTCCGGCAGATCAATAAACCAATCATCGCCTGTTTTTACAAACATGTAGGTTTCCATAATCGGTAGTTTTTTGTGCATCAAATATAACGAAAAAGGTTGTCCCGGTTAATGCGGAACAACCCTTAAGCTTTCGTTAGAGCACCTTTTGTGTATATACCTCTACAAATGGGTAAAACAAATCTTATTAGTCGTCATCTTTAGTTTTTACAGATACCAGTTTAAATACTTTACCGGTATTGCCACTGGGGCCCAGCATAGAGGAAACTGTTACATAAATTTCTCCGTCATTATCTTGTCCAAACCCGCGCAGGAAATAGCCTATGTCATTGGGGTGGCTCTTCAGATCTATTTCATCATACGACCACACATTGGCATTGGAAGTTTGCGACATAAATAACTCGCCGTCTGGAGCAGTGAATCCTTGCGAGAACGTGCCGAAGATGTATTTACCATCCCAGCCTTTCAGCTCTTTTCCGCGGTATACATTACCACCAATGATGGTAGTAGCCCTGCCGCCTACCGGATTGGCTGCATTATTTACTTCTATCACCGGATCTATCAGCGGGTTACCTAGGTTATCTGCCATTGGGCAGGAACCCAACACAAGCGAATCTACTGCTGCATTAAAACAATGTCTGCCTTCTTTTACATTCCAGCCATAGTTACCACCTTTTGTTACCACACTCACCTCTTCCCATAATCCCTGTCCGGCATCGCCCACCAACAGTTTATGATCG
>CBIMFG010001332.1:0-1846 GCA_966243125.1 uncultured Niastella sp. | reverse complement strand
TTGTTTGTATAGTACTAACAGAACGAATATCGAATATTAAAGCGTACAGCCAAAATAAGTTTGATAAAATTTGGCAGTAAAACAGGTAACCTGTACATATATGTTATTTTACCTGATAACAGCGGGTAATTCTTATTTCAGTAACACCAATCTAATACTTCACCTTTATTGCACATTGACAGGTATCTTGTATATTGTGTCACCATCCATTACCATTACTCTTATTCTTTTTATTACATTTAATGAAATGATTCCCGTACGCCCATGCAGGAACCAGAAAATTTATACCGGATATTTCAGGAAATATTTTATAAGTACTATGAACCGCTTTGCAAGTATGCTTTTACCATCGTAAAAGAACCGCATAGTTGTGAAGACATAGTTCAGGAAACCTTTTTGCGGGTTTGGGAGAAAAAACAAAACCTCATTGGCTCCGAAGAGCTCACGTGGTATATGTACACGGCCATCCGAAACAATTGCCTGAGTTTTCTGGAAAAAAAGCAGAAAACCGTACTGGGCGACTTTAATGGCCAGGAAATTATGGATCCCCCCGGCGAACGCCCGGCGCCCACTGCTAAAGAAGCCGATTATGATACCCTTTTAAACCAGGCCCTTGAAAACCTGCCCCCAAAATGCCGGGAAGTTTTTGTGTTAAGCCGGGTAAGTAATCTCACGTATAAACAGATCAGCGATTCGCTGGGAATTTCCATTAAAACGGTTGAAAATCAAATGGGTAAAGCGTTAAAGATCTTACGGTCGTACATCCGGCAAAAACAGGGATTACCAGTCATACTCTGCACAATTTTTTTGTTTTTGACGTCCTAATGTAGGGGTAAACAATAATTTAATGTTTTTATCACAGTACACTAATCGGAATGGACCAAAAAGAACATATAGTAAATCTTATAGCCAAACAACTGCAAGGGTCGGCTACGCCGAAGGAAGCAGCGGAGTTACAGCAAATGCTGCAATCAGATGCTGCTATTCAACAGGAATATGATGACATGACCCTGATTTGGCAAAAAAGCGGCCCCTTACTGGCTGAACCAACCTTCAATGCAGAAGTTGCCTGGGTAAAACTGGATGATAAGATCGCCCATTTAACAGCGAGGGACAAAAAGCCCTTTCATACCATTATTTCGGTTCTTTTTTCTTCTACAGCCAAGGCTGCTGCCGCCGTTTTAATTCTGGCTGCCGGCGGTTACTGGTGGTACCACCATGCCCAGTGGCAAACATTTACTGCCATGGCCCAAAACGAAACCCTTACCCTGCCCGATAATTCGGTGGTAATGGTTCGCAAAGGCAGCACCATAAAATACCTGAAACAATTTGATAAGGATGAACGCCGGGTAGAGTTGACCGGCGAAGCCTTCTTTACCGTACAACATAATGAACGTCAACCTTTTTTAGTAATAACAGATCATGCTGAAGTGGAAGTGCTGGGTACCTCCTTCCTGGTTCATTCAACCGAAGCAACCGATGAAGTAGTGGTAGTAACGGGTAAAGTGAATGTAGCTGATAAAAAGGAAAACAATAACAAGGTTACCCTTACCAAGGGCCAACGGGCTGTTTTAAACCAGAATCACCACTTTTACCAGAACCAGGTGGCTGACTCCAACTTTATAGCCTGGCAAACCGGCCAATTGAATTTTACTAACACGGCACTTCCGCAGGTGCTGCAGGATATCTCTCACTACTATGGCGTATCTGTAGAGTTAGACCCCAGTCTGCAGGCCGCCGCCAATGCCATTCCGGTAACCGTTCACTTCAACAACCAACCGCTGGAGCAGGTGCTGGAAGAACTCAAGCTGATCACTGGTTTACAGGTAAAAAAAGAAAACGATAA
>CBIMFG010001331.1:0-1847 GCA_966243125.1 uncultured Niastella sp. | reverse complement strand
GGTGCTGTATCCTACCGGTCAGGCAAGCCCTTTACCCGATCCCAACAATCCAACGCAAACAGAAGGTAAATATCCTTTCAGTGCCAATCCGGGCGATCCATTCAAAGCGTGGGATTGTTCAACCAACTTCGATTTTATGCCTAATCAAAGCCTGCTCTTTCGCGTTGAATATGTACACCGCCATGCCAACGTACCTTATTTCGCCGGCGCGGGTGGCGTTACTTCACCCAATGGCTATACTACTACGCCATTACCTGATGACTGGCGGCCCGACCTGGTGAAGACTGAAAACCGGATAATTTTTGCTTTGTTATTCCGGTTATAAATTTTGCACCATTTTCCGTTGTTTAAACAGGCCCTTGTCATTCCTGATGAGGGCCTTATTAAATCACCTGAAAACCTAGAAATATGATCACCCAATATGAAGTGCCTTCTCTGTTGAATGAGGAATTGCCCTTATTGGAAAACAGGATCTGCCCTGTTCATTTATCGGTGAGTGTATATAAAACCATTCACGATTTTACCGAGTATACAAAATCTGCTGTGCAAAAACACCACCTGCCATTGGTAAAAAAATGTTTTAACCTGGCAGAGAAACTATATAGTGAAGGTGATAAGATCGTTCGCCTGTGTATAGAAAATATTTTTATCTACTCCTTCACCTCCCTTATGCCCGATGACCGCGTGGAAAGATTGATTTTACAGTCATATATCCCCGATAATTTAAACGCCCTGTATATAAAACAGGTGTCAGCCTGTAATTGCTAATTAAAAACTTATAAAATGGAAACAGATAGTTATGCCGTTATGGTTCGTATAGCCAACGCCACAGACGCAAAATATGCCCTGAGCATTATCAATGAAATGGAGTCATCGGCCAAAATACGCGGTACTGGTATCTCAAAAAGAACCCCCGAATATATTCAGGAAAAAATGGAACAGGGCAATGCAGTAATAGCAGTTGCTGCCAGCGGCGAATGGGTTGGCTTTTCTTATTTAGAGGTTTGGAGCAATGGTGAGTTTGTATCCAATTCAGGTTTAATAGTAAGCCCCGCCTGGCGTGAGAAAGGCGTGGCCTCGTTTATAAAAGAGAAAATATTTAATCTGTCAAGACATAAATATCCCAGGGCCAAAATATTCAGTATTACCACTGGTATGGCCATTATGAAATTAAATTCCCGCCTTGGTTTTGAACCGGTGATTTACGACACCCTTACCCACGACGAAAAATTCTGGCAGGGTTGCAAAAGCTGTGTGAACTATGGCATTTTGCAAAGCAAAGGCTGTAAAAATTGCTTATGTACAGCCATGTTGTTTCAGCCGCCTGACATGATTTAATTTACCTCCGAATGAAAATTCAACAGGAAGTTTACCAAATTCACCTCTGGTTGAATACCTAATTTTTTTCGTAACCGGTGACGGCCCAGTTCAACTCCTTTAATGGTAATGTTCATGATCTGGGCAATTTCCTTGCTGGTGAGGTTCAATCGTAAATAAGCGCATAGCTTTAGATCACTGGCAGTGAGATAAGGGTATGTGCTTTTTAACGATACCAAAAAGTTGCTATGCACTTTATCGAAGTGAACGGCAAACTGTTCCCAGTTCTTTTTCATTTTATCATCGCCCAGCATGCGCAGGATCTTTTTATAATCATCCGTATCCTTTTCTATCTCACTTGACTTTTTCATGCGCACAAATTCCTCTTTCACCTTCATCAGCATTTCGCCTTTTTGCACCAGGTTAAAAGTGGTAGAAGCCAGTTCGGTATTCTTCACCTGTATTTCCGATTGCAACTTTTCATTCTGCAAACGGATGATCTCTTTTTCATTGCGTTCCAGTTCCAACTG
>CBIMFG010001330.1:0-1847 GCA_966243125.1 uncultured Niastella sp. | reverse complement strand
CAGATCATTATCTCCAATACAACCGAGGTGGGTATTCAACTGGTACAGGACGATATTCATCGCCTGCCACCGGTTAGCTTCCCAGGTAAACTGCTGGCCTTTTTGCTGGAGCGCTACAAAGCGTTCGATGGCAGCCGCGACAGTGGTATGGTGATCGTTCCTACCGAACTGATCCTTGATAATGGTAAAAAACTGGAATCTATTGTACTGGAACTGGCGCACCTGAATGGCCTGGATGATACCTTCATTCAGTGGCTGGAAAACTGCAACTATTTCTGCAGCTCCCTGGTTGACCGTATTGTACCCGGTAAACCCGATAGCGCTATTCGTGAGAACCTCGAAAAAACCTTTGGTTATAAAGATGAGCTGCTCACCATGAGCGAAGTATACCGCCTGTGGGCTATTGAGGGCGGTGAGCACATAAAATCAGTACTTACCTTTGCTTCTGTTGACGAAGGCGTGGTAATTGCACCCGACATCAACCTGTTCAGAGAGCTGAAATTACGCATGTTGAACGGTACGCATACTTTGTCGTGCGGCCTGGCCTACCTGGCCGGTTTTGGTACCGTTAAACAGGCTATGGACGATGCTGCTATGCAAACATTTATCAGCCGTTTGATGTTAAATGAAATAGCTACCGGCATTCCATATGATATAGAACAGGGCGTTTCCCAAACGTTTGGAAGCAAAGTACTCGATCGGTTCGCCAATCCTAATATCGAACACCACTGGATCAACATTACCATGCAATACACGTCAAAAATGAAGATGCGTAATGTACCCGTGATCCTCAAATATGCTGAACGGATAAAAGCTGTACCTGAGAATATTGCGCTCGGTTTTGCCGCTTATCTGTTATTTTTGAAGCCCGTGAATAAGAAACAGGACAAATTTTACGGCGAATGGCAGGGCAAGGAGTATCACATCCAGGACGATTTTGCCCCTTATTTCTTTGAGAAATGGAGTAAATTGAACCCGGCCCAGCTGGCCGATGAAGTACTGGCCGATACCACGCTGTGGGGAACCGACCTGAGCGCCATCCCTGGCTTTGCCCAGGCTGTTAAAGACAACATGGCCGCATTACTGGAAAACGGAGCTACTAAAACAATTCAACAACAGACCAAAAAAGTATTGGCATAAATATGAAGAAAAAGGTCTTAAAAGTACATGCAGATGATAACGTGGTAGTAGCACTTACCAACTTATCAAAAGGTGAAACCGTATCGTTAAACGGACAGGATTATACCCTGGTAGATGATATTCAGGCCAAGCATAAGTTTGTAGCTACCGATCTGCAGGCAGGCGACTCCATTATCATGTATGGTGTATTGGTTGGAAAGGCACAGTCGCCCATTAAAAAAGGCGGCCTCATTTCAACCGGAAACGTAAAACACGCAGCAAACGACTTCGTAATAAGCGATAAACGCAATACAGACTGGAAACAACCAGATGTATCAAAATTTGCCGGCCGCACCTTTATGGGCTATCATCGCCCCAATGGTGAGGTTGGAACCGCCAACTACTGGCTGGTTATTCCCATGGTTTTTTGTGAGAACCGTAACCTCGATGTATTACAGGAATCACTGGTACGCGACCTGGGTTATGGCCGTAACAAAAAATACAAATACCAGGCACAACAACTTATTGAGTTGTATAAAACCGGAAAAAGCGTTGAGGACATTCTGAACGCCGACATTCGCACCAGCGCCAATGAAGAAAACGCACAGCGTTTATTCCCCAACGTAGATGGTATTAAATTCCTGAACCACGAAGGTGGTTGTGGTGGAACCCGTCAGGATGCACAGGCATTGTGCGGTTTGCTGGCCGGTTACATAACACATCCCAAC
>CBIMFG010001329.1:0-1849 GCA_966243125.1 uncultured Niastella sp. | reverse complement strand
AGATCTGCGACTACTGCTTCTATATGAAAGAACTGATCAAATCAAAAGATCAGGTAGATGAATACGTTGATTTTTTATGCAGGGAAATAAAACTGGTAAGCGAACGGTTTGGCCTTGGTCGCAGAAAAGTGAATTGTATTTATTTTGGTGGCGGCACGCCTTCGGTATTAACGGAGCCACAATTGAAAACCATTATTGAAACCATCTACAAATACCATTCTGTAGGCACGCCTGAATTTTCATTTGAAGCGGAACCGGGCACCTTCAATAAAAATAAAATTTTACTGTACAAGGAGTGCGGTGTAAACCGGATCAGCATGGGCGTGCAGTCGTTCGATGACCAGATCATTAAACTAAGCCATCGAAAACATTCGGCCATACAGGCCATCAACTCTGTAAAAACGGTGCAGGATATTGGCGGGTTTAGAATAAACATTGACCTGCTGAGCGGTTTGGCCGGTGAAAGCATGGATACCTGGATCAAATCACTGGAAACAGCTATAGAGCAGGGTACTGATATGATCACGGTATATAAAATGAAAACGTATGCCAATACAAACTTTTTTAAGAAAGGAGTTCATGGCAATGAAATAGAATTGCCAGATGAAATGCAGGAAGTAGCCTTTATGCAAAAGGCAATGGACACCGTATTGCCAGCCGGTTACAACATGTGGAGCACATTTGCTTTTAATAAGAATGGTTGCGAAAGCAGGTATATAGAAAATACCTGGCGCGGGCAGGACATGGTTGGCTATGGCGCCTCTTCCTTTGGTAAGATCGGGAATTACAATTACCAGAACCTGAACAATATGAAATTGTACTTCGACCGCATCAGTAATAATAACATCCCGGTTTACCGCACTTTCGAAATGACGTACAAGGACATGATCGTAAAAGAATTGCTTTTATGTACAGGCCGCTTGTTCTCGTACAGAAAAAGCGAATTCATTCAAAAGTTCGGGTTCGATTACTTTGATCTTATCCCCGAGGTGATCAACGAATTGGTTGTAAAAGGTTACATCACCAATAGCAATGAGGATCTGGTACTTACCCGCCAGGGTATTTTGTTCGCAGATTTTGTTTCAAAAACTATTGCTTCTTCAGTTAAGAACTCCTTTAGTAAGGACAAGATAGGTTTTACTTATTAATAATATCGTTCATGATCAAGGTTATTCCCGCCTCTCCTGAACAGGAAGGTGTATGGTTTCATGCATTAAAAAGCGGGACCTCTTACTGGAACTTCGTACAACGGAAATATTTTAAAGGATCGTTGAACCGTGCAGCTTTAAAAAAAGCATTTGAGATCGTATTGCAACGCCACGATTCGCTAAGAACCAATTTTAAACTGGAGAATAATGTATTGTTTCAGGTTATTCACTCTTTTGTGGAATCAGATAACCTGTTTCGCCATAGTGTAACTGAGGATACTAAATATAACAATGAGGAGTTCAACTTCGAAAACGATCTATTACTACGGTTTACTGTACAGGAAATTAATAACACCTGTAGTTTTACGCTGGTCATCAGTCATATTATAACAGATGTTGCCTCGGTAAAGGTGTTTTGGGATGAATTGGCCAGGTTCTATAATATAATTATTGCCGGAGATAATATCCCGTTGTCCCAGGCGGGTAAACAGTATTTTCAATTTACAGAAGAGCAACAGGCATTTTCAGCAACTGCAGCCTACCAGTTACAAAAAGGCTACTGGCGTAATAAGCTGTCTTCAGAAGCGCCCCCTTTGAACTTTAATTTTAATGTAGGCTCGGGAAATGTTTCCATATATTCTAAAGAAGCCGCGATACCTGTGCAATTGTTTCGCGACATCAGGGAATTTTCCTTACGAAAG
>CBIMFG010001328.1:0-1852 GCA_966243125.1 uncultured Niastella sp. | reverse complement strand
TGGTACCAGCCAACCCGCTAAAGGAGCCGCCTGTATTGAATCCGAGGTTCTTTATTTTAAAGGTTACTTCCGACGCACTGTCAACGGGCGTCAGCGATTGTGAGAAAAGCGAAAACGAAAACAACAGGGTCAGAATTAATACAATTGATCTCTTCATATTTAAAACCTTTTAATGTAAAGTAGTCCCCGGTCAGTGAAAACAGATGTTAAATGTTTTAACAAAAAGCGGGGAAAACAATACACAATAAAGAACCTTATGCTCAGGCATTAAATACGTATCATTTTCCCTGCAATTGGTATTTGCGACCGGTATTTTATGACCAGGATCAGGCAACAAACAAAAGTGATAAGCGCGTATATAAACAACAGCGCGTCTCCATCGAAAATAATGCCCAGTTTGGTCAGGTGAAAGAACAGCGCACCACCCATTAATCCCAATCCCAGCAAAGCGCCCAACCCGGTTGTGCGGGGGTACAGGATCAATACGGAAGCAATGAGCTCCAGGATGCCTATACCAATTCTTCCCCACGGCTCCATACCCAATTGGGTGAACAAAGCCACCGATTGCGGATGACCGGTAAATTTAAAATACAACGTTTGTATCATAATTACGGCGGCTAGTAACCGTAGTATCCATATTAGTATATTATTCTTTTTCATGGTGGGTGTTTTAAATTCTGTGTTCTATGTTCTAAGTTCTATGTTACCCAACTAAGAACTAAGAACTCAGAACTAAGAACTAACTCTTCGTAATTTTATTCCAGTTCACATCTGCATTACTTTTCAACTGAATTTCATCACTATTCCATTTCGGAAGGGTATTATTAAAATATTTGTTATAGAACAGGTATAATTTACCATTGGTAACCTTGAAGGTTTTAGGGTCTATTTCTACCTTTTCGCCCTTGGCGCCCAGGGCATAAGCGCACCAGCCGCCATACTGCGGTTCATACGCGGCCGGGTTCTTTTTAAATTCTTCTTTATTGGCGGCAGAAGAAAAATAATACGTGGCGCCCTGGTAGTAAGTACTGAATTCTTTACTGCCTTTTACTGCGCTGTTTTGTTTGAAATAAGCAACAGGATCGTACCCCTGAATGGCCAGTTTGTTCTCCAGGTTAAATTGTTTTGTACGAATGGCTGCATCCTGCGCATGGCTGATGCTAACCTGTATCAATAGCAGTGCAACTGCGGTAAGTAAGTGTTTCACGATCTGATTTTTGAAGTAATGAATGAATTACCCCCCAAAGCTAAATCTATGAATACGGCTGGTTTGTCGGCTAAGCGACAATTCAGGTGTTTTGTATTTTTTTAACATCCGGGAAACAGATCTCCTGGCGGTTGTACGTGATAAGGCCATCGGTTGCCAGTTCATTAAAAAGCGTAGTAACGGTTTGCCGGCTCGATCCTATTAAATGGGCAATATCTTCATGGGTAAGCTGGTTGGGAATGCAAGTCCCATTAGTGGAGGCAGGGTGAACCTGTGTTTGCGCCAGCTGCCACAAAAAGTTGAGCAGGCGGGTTTTTACATCTTTATTCAGCAAATTCAGTAACCTGTTTTCATAGCGCTTGAGTTTGGAGCCTACCTGTTTGCTGTATTTAAGCGCCAGGGCCGGCTTTTTTTCCAACAGCTTTTGAAAATCATCGATGGAAAAAGCGCACAGGCTTACCCCGGTTTTATACGCCTGGGCAAACTCCCCGTTAAGGCTGCTTTTTTCAAGCGTTACCTGCCCAAACAGCTCACCTTTCTGAATGATCTCTTTGATCACTTCCCGGCCACTGTCGTCAATGTAGCCGATGCGGATGTAGCCTTCTTTTCCGAAATACAGTTTGTTGTGATGAAAGGCTTCAAAGT
>CBIMFG010001327.1:0-1860 GCA_966243125.1 uncultured Niastella sp. | reverse complement strand
GGCAATGAAGTAGAGACTACCCGTTATCCAAAACCATCGGGCTGGCAAAACGCAAACCTCGGTAGTTCGGTTAGCCGCCTGGGTACCAATGCCGGTCACAATATTGGACCCAATACGCTGCAAAAAGTAATGGCCGGCGACCAGGTGAGCGCCAGCGTTCAATATTATTATGATGTAACGGGGAGCAGTAGCAATCCCAATATGGTAAGTACGGTATTAACCAGCCTGGCGCAAGCCATTACCGGTGGTGGTGCTGCTACCAGTATGGTAAAAGCAAATGCCACCAGTATAACGAATCAATTAAATGGTACCTCAGGATTTATAAATGCCGTAACACCTGCGGGCGGTGGCAGTACAAATCCCCAAGCCTACTTAACCATACTGTTTTTCGATGAACGCTTCAACTTTATAGAAGCGGCCGATGGGGGTGTGGTACAACAACAGGTAGGTGCATCGGGAAGTGATCCTGCCCCAATTGGTTTAGGGGCCGTTAAGGCGCCGAAGAACGGGTATGCGTTCGTTTATGTAAGCAACCAAAACAATGAAGATGTATACTTCGATAACCTGAAAGTGGGCATTACAAAAGGAAATATTATTGAAGAAAATCATTATTATGCTTACGGATTAAGAATTGCTGCCATCAGCAGCCGCAAAGCGGGCGATGTGAATGAAGGAAAATTAAAGAATGACTATCTTTATAACGACAAGGAGCTCTTTGATGATGCTGATCTGAATTGGTATGACTATGGATATAGGTCATATGATCCGCAAATTGGTCGTTTCCCTCAACTGGATCCACTTAATGATTACTATGCAAGTTTAACTCCTTATCAATATGCCAGCTGTGATCCGGTAACAAATATTGACATAGACGGTTTAGAGGGAGGAAGTGCAGTAGGTGGACTTGCAAGTGGTTTTTTAGAAAGTACCAAAGGAATCAATCAGGCAACTGTATTTGTTACTGCTGTACGCGCAACAAAAGCTGCAGAATCAACAATTGGTGGTCTATCTAACTTAGTATTAAATATTACTAGTATAGGTATCCAGTCTGCCATTACGGCTGCAAATGTTATCGATGGCGAATTAGGCACAAATGGCATTGGGACGCCTAATTCGAATCAGGGTAATAAATTTAATCCGGGCGACATGACGTTTAACGTAAATCGGAAGGAAAACAAAGATGGAACTTTTACAATGAACGTTGTGGTTAATGCTAAGGTTACGCTTGTTGGCAGTAATGAGAAATTGAGTGGTGATGTAGTGACTGAATTGCAAGATATTACATCGTGTTTTAGTACTACTATTGCTTCGCAAATAGGTAAAACCAAGGGGACCATTAAAGTTGATTTCAATCTTGATCTTAGAACTATTTCCTCTGATAATTTAATAAATGATAATAGTGGTTATGTTATAAAACTTGTTAATGATATTCCTGGCATCAACGTGGGTATTGCAAAGCGTATAAACCAGTCAGGAGTAGCAATTGTAGAAAGTGGACTAGGTCCAAAAGTTTTGGCATCTGTTATAGCACACGAGTTTGGACATTTGTTAGGGTTGGGTCATACCTCACAACGTGGATTAATGTATGGAACTGCCGATACTGATAATAGTTTTATTTACAATGGACTGGACGATGGTTCTAAATTTATATTGTGGAATTATCTTGGAACATATAAGAAGAGTGGTGTATACCAGAATGACCCTCAGACATACAACAAAAGGCAAGCAATACAAAATTTAATGAATGAATATGGAGCGAATTAAAATATGGGCGCCCTTTTTAATGGTCATGTATATCTGTTGTACAAATGACCAAGGAAAGTTAAAAGAAGTTAATTTAAATAATAAAATATCTATGAT
>CBIMFG010001326.1:0-1864 GCA_966243125.1 uncultured Niastella sp. | reverse complement strand
AAGTTTGAAAGGAATACCGGGGTTAAATTCTATTCAAACGGGTCCTTCTATTTCAAAACCTGTTATTCATGGTCTTCATAGTAACCGGTTGTTGATCTTAAACAATGGGGTTAAACAGGAAGGGCAGCAATGGGGTTCGGAGCATGCACCTGAAATTGATCCCTTTATTGCCAATAAGATAACCATTATAAAAGGTGCTTCCAGTGTACGGTATGGTTCAGATGCTATTGTGGGCGTGGTATTGGTTGAACCCAAAAACCTTAATCCCGAAAAAAAATGGCAGGGCGAGGTGAACGCAGTAGCGGGCAGTAACGGGCGGGCAGGTACGCTCTCAGGTTTGCTGGAAGGAAAACTCAGTAACAAACCTTATGGTGTTAACTGGCGGGTACAGGGCACGTTAAAGCAGGCCGGCAATTTTAAAACAGCAAATTATTACCTGAAGAACTCCGGCCTCAGGGAAGGTGATTTTTCCCTGGCAACAAATTATAAAAACAAACAAAACAATGTTGGAGCAGAAATTTACTATAGTGAGTTTCATAATAAAGTGGGCATCTTCGAAGGGTCGCATGTAGGTAATGTAAACGATCTGTATGCAGCCTTTGCACGCACCAAACCCTTAACCGCTTCTTATTTTTCTTATGATATTGCCAGAACCTATCAACAGATCACACACGACCTGTTAAAAGTCACGGCTTTTTATAAACTGAAAAATGCGAACAGAATTGAAGCACAGTATAGCCATCAAAAAAATAAACGGGATGAGTATGATATAGATTATCCATATTCAACAGATCCTGAAATTTTAAAACGTCCGCAGATCAGTTTCCAGATCAAAACAGATGCATTGGATCTCTCCTACCAGCAGGAAAACAAAGACCACTTTTCGGGTTTGTTTGGTATCAGCGGCGCCACGCAGGGCAACGTATTTAAGGGCATCCGGTACCTGGTGCCCAATTTCAGGAATTACAGCGGCGGCGCTTTTGCCATTGAAAAGTATTCAAAGAACAACTGGCTGCTGGAGGCGGGTATTCGCTATGACTATCGCTGGCTGCGTGTATACAAATTAAACAACAATACGCTTGCGGCTTACAATACTACTACCACTTACCGGAATATAACGGGCACCATTGGCAGCACTTACAACTTTAGTAATCATTTTTCTGTTTCGGCCAATGTGGGCAGCGCCTGGCGGGCGCCCAGTGTAAACGAATTGTACATAAACGGTATTCACTTAAGCGCCGCCTCCTATGAAAAAGGCGACTCCAGCCTGCAGTCGGAACGGTCGTACAACTTTACCGTTTCGGGCAAATATGAAACAGACCGGTTCTATGCCGAGGTGGTTTTGTACGACAACATCATCAATAATTTTATTTATGCAAAACCTGCCCTTACCCCTATTACCCTGGTGAGCGGCACCTATCCGCTGTTCACCTATACACAGGCTGATGTAAATCTAAAAGGGCTCGATGCAGAACTGCGCTATAGCCTGCTGAAAAAATTATCGGTCGATGCAAAGGTATCCCTGGTAAGAGCCTGGAACAAAACCATACATGATTATTTGCTGTTTATGCCGGCAGACAGGTACGCCAATTCCCTCAAATACGATTTGGGTTCACGAAAAACGGTGAAGAACTGGTACATCAGCGGTGACGGAGTAACAGTTTTAAAACAAACAAGAACGCCCCCTAACAGTGATTATGTGCCTCCGCCGGCAGGCTATACTTTGATTAATGCCAATACCGGTTTTGAATGGTATTGTGGAAAACATCTTTTACATATTGACCTGGCAGCGTATAACCTCACCAATGTAGCCTATCGCGATTATCTGAACAGGTTCAGGTATTATGCCAATGACCTTGGGTTG
>CBIMFG010001325.1:0-1866 GCA_966243125.1 uncultured Niastella sp. | reverse complement strand
CGCTGTGTAAACCGGTGAAAAAGAACAGCACAGGGATATTCCTTAAATAGAAGGAGGTATGATCGCTGGGACCAACGCCGCTGGAATCGTACTTAAGGGTGAAATACTTTTGTTTGCTTAACGTGGTAAATACAGGGCCCCAGGCAGGGGAGGTGCCGTAGCCGCCCACAGTAATGCTTTTGCTGCTGTCGTTTAAGCGGCCTACCATATCCATATTCACCATAAAGTTCACCGATGCCAGATCAATGGTAGGGTGTTCAGTAAAATATTTTGAACCAAACAAGCCCAGCTCTTCACCTGAAAAAGCAATGAACAAGTAATTGTTATTTTTGTCTTTCGACAACTTCAGCGATCGGGCGAGCTCAATAAGGGCAGCAGTTCCGCTGGCATTGTCATCGGCGCCATTGTGGATCTGCCGTTCACCCGTGCGCAACATGGAATTGCCATCTTCGCCATAACCCAGGTGATCGTAATGCGCGCCAAATATAATCGTGTTGGGGGCGCCGTTATTAACAAAGCCGATCACATTATGACCTGTTCTTTTTTTATCGCCGATCACTGTTTTTAACCGGATGTCTAACGTGGCAGATTCATCGGCCAAATATGTTTTGCAGGCTTTTGCGGTTAAATACACAACCGGAATAACCAGGGGGCTGCTATTGTCCTTGCTATCGAATTTTAGGTCGTCGGCTATACCTGAGGTGTTGTATACAAACAAGGCCGTGGCGCCCTTTTCATGCGCTTTACTGGCAATGGATTTAATGGCCTGGGTAAGATCGAAATGCGGGTTTTCCTTATTGTCTTCGATAATGTCTTTGAGATCATCGAACCAGGGAACACCTTTTTCTTTTACTGCAGGCGATACAGCGGCTTCAAGGCTTGATGCGGGAGAAAATACAAAGGGAAAATATTCTTCGTTCAATTTCAACTCATGGTCATTTACAAACAGTAATGTAGAAGCATTGATCTGCTTACCATCATATAATTCAAACGGTTGTAACCAGCCCTGTTCACCTTTTGGTTCAAGACCAGCTTTTTGAAATTGATCGCTTATATATACATGCGCCAGTTTTTCTCCGTTAGTACCGGCCCTTCTGCCTTCCAGCTTGTCATCTGCCAAGTACATAACATGTGCCTGCAGGTTGGTAATCATAACTTTATCGGCTTTTTTCAATTTCTGACCTACCGAAGAAAACGAGGCTAGCAATAGAATGATCAATAAACGGGTGTACAGGTTCATTGTACTAATTTTTCAGGCTTGGTTGCAAACAAAGTTATCATTAGACAAAGCCTGTACCAATAATAACTTCACGTAAGATCCTCAATTTGTAAAACGCCCTGGCTAAGAAAAACCTCAAGCCTGGTGATGGAAATAATGCTTTTTTAACAGATTTATAGGGGTGGGATTATTGGGCGGCAAAATAATGCGCAAACAAATTACTTTATTATCTGTTTATAAATGACTGTTAACCGGATATTTCGGAAAATAACGGCTTTTAAGGCGCTATATTAATTTTGTTTAACGACGTTTTTTTCTTTATAACCTCGTCTTTTTTCCTTTACTTTTGCAGATTGCCCTTTTTTGATTTCGCTCCCTAAATGGGAAGTAAAGATTTGTATAGCGGCAACGGAAATTTTAAATTTTAGCATGGCACTACCTCATCTTATTAAGTATGTGTATACCAATGGAACTGATGAAGTGATCCGGAGGGGAAAAAAGATACACGCTATTGGATATGTTGAACTGGTGGACTATGATGAACTATTGGATTCTGTAACCTTTAGGGTGAAAGACGACAGTTACACCACCTACTACAAAGTAAACATACAGAAGTTTAAGGATGCACGTACCCTTTCGGTACGTTG
>CBIMFG010001324.1:0-1869 GCA_966243125.1 uncultured Niastella sp. | reverse complement strand
GGTTGTACTGTCCTTTTCTACAACGGTCAAAAACGTACTTTTTTCCAACTTTGTTGCGGGTTAAAACTGCCTGCCAGTCTTTGTGGGGGGCTTTGTTGGGATTCCTGTTGTCAGGATGTTTGGTTGCAAATGCGGTTGCAGCAACGAGCATGCATAGCACTACGGCTAATAAACGATTGGTCATAGGGATACTCATTTTAAAAGGGGTTCCATGAAAATGTAACTGGCCGCAAGTTACAGCCGAAATCGGTTAAAGTGCGCCGTGATTCGATGTTCGGAAGACAATCTTCGATGTTTATAACTTTTTTATCTATCATTTGCCTTTTTCATTTCTTAAGATTGATTCTTAATTTATTATTACCATTTAGGGGGTATCCATTCAACCGGCCTTCCCGCCATTCATCCCAAAACAACCCCCGATTGTAACCTCTGATAAGCGTACGCGTCCTATCTACATGTCATTTATTTCCGGATATCAGCATTAGCAACCATTGGACATAAAGCTAGGTACTTTATATTGCATAGTACTTACTTTTGGACTGTAATCAATTAAGCAAAGTATTCAACCAACCAAACGAGTCATGAGAACGCCAACCAACCTGTTTATAATCATGCTTTTAGCCATGTCATTCGTAAGCAGGGCACAAAACACCATTACCTCAAAGCTTAAAGGGAAAGTATTAGCCACCAACCAATCAGCCCTGTCTGCCGCCACTATAACCCTTTTAAAGGCGAAAGATTCCAGTGTAGTAAAAATGCTGGCTACCGACCAGGACGGCCAGTATTCGTTCGAAAATCCGCCGAAAGGCAAGTACCTGGTAGCGGCCTCGGCTATTGGATATGAAAAACAATATTCAGCTCCGTTTACCATTTCTGCCGAAAACCCGGTTATTGAGTTAGCCGCCATAATACTTAACCCACGTAATAACGACCTGAAAGCGGTGACCATCAGCGCCCGCAAACCCATGGTTGAACAAAAGATCGACCGTACGGTAGTTAATGTAGACGCATTTATAAGTAATACCGGCGCCAATGCCCTGGAGGCGCTGGAAAAATCGCCTGGTGTTCAGGTTGATAAAGACGGGAACATTAGCCTGAAAGGCAAACAGAATGTAATTGTGTTGATAGATGGCCGCCCGGCTTACCTCAGCGGCGCCGACCTGGCCAATATGTTAAAAGGTATGCAGGCCTCGCAGCTGGAACAAATTGAGATCATGACCAACCCGCCAGCCCGGTATGATGCCTCTGGTAATGCCGGTATCATTAACATAAAAACCAAAAAGAACAAAGTAAAAGGCTTTAACGGCAACGTAAGCGCCGGTGTAGGGCAGGGGGTATATTTTAAAACAAATGAAAGCCTTAGTTTGAATTACCGCAATGGAAAAGTGAACCTCTTCAGCAATTACAGCTATGGCCGTAATAATAACTTTCAGCAATTAGAGATCTTTCGCCGGTATAAAAATGACGATGGAACCACCAATGCCATTTTTGAACAGGTTGCTTATATGAAACGATACAATACCAGCAACAACCTGAAAATGGGAATGGATTATTATGTAAACAACAAAACAACCGTGGGCTTTGTACTGAGTGGTGTATACAATCCTGAAAGCAGTGATAATAACAATACCAGCTATCTCGAAAACCCTGACTACGCAGTGGATTCCATTGCCACCGCCAAATCCCGCATAGATGGTACCTGGAAGAATGCCAGCGCGAACCTGAATATGCGGCACCAGTTTGACTCCACCGGCCGTGAGTTAACAGCCGACCTGGATTATATTGTGTATGATAATGCAAACGATCAGCATTTTATAAATACTACTTTAGAACCCAACTGGATAAAACGTTACGAAGAACAATTGCGAG
>CBIMFG010001323.1:0-1874 GCA_966243125.1 uncultured Niastella sp. | reverse complement strand
CCCACCGGTAACAAAAATATGCTTGGCCATAATAAATGGTAATTTTTACTTCTTCAATCTTAATTACTGATGATCCTAGTCCACTAATTTTTGACCAGCGGAAACTTCTTAACGATAAAATAATTCCGGGAGGTCGTGCAAAGTTACGGCAAATAAGTGCGCCAGAAAAACACGATTTTACGGTGTGGAAAACCGGGCCACAAGCTGTGAATTCTATTAAAAGGCGGTTAAAATCAATGAGATATAAAAAAGGATCCCGACGGGTACCCGTCGGGATCCAAAAATGTATAGTAGAATAATTACTATTTTACCTTGGTAAGGCCAAACGCTTTCAACTGGTAGGCTGAGCCCACAGTTGCTTTTTTAGCGCTTAACATTTTACTGCCATCAGTTTGATGGTTTTTAGCAGAATGTAAAAAAACGATTGCTGCTATTTCAACAAATAGTATAAGAAAACTCAATTTCTCCTTTTTCATAATTGGTTATGGGTGTTACCTTTTAGGGTACGGGCTGTGCTAATTTTTCGGGAGCAAAAAAACGAAAATTTTAGTTCATATGCAAGCAAATATTATCTTTTTTAATATATCCGTAATACACAGTGGTAGTATTACGCATATAATAAACAGTAATTATTCGATACCGTAGCTATAACACACTCACTTAGTCGCTTTTTTGTTGCTTTCAAATTAACGTCTAAACATAATTAATATGTGACGCCCGTATAACTACGTTACAGATCCTTCTGGATCTTATCGTAGCTGGCAACAATACCTTTTATGAGGGAGGAACTGAAACCCTGGTGTTCCATTTCGTTTAAACCGGCAATGGTACAACCCTTGGGGGTAGTTACTTTATCTATTTCCTGTTCGGGATGCGATCCTTTTTTCAATAACAATTCAGCAGCGCCCTTTACCGTTTGTGCCGCTATTAAACTGGCAGTAGCCGCATCAAAACCAATTTCAATACCGCCCTGAATGTTGGCGCGAATATAACGCATAGCGTAAGCAGTACCACAAGCGCCTAATACAGTGGCAGCATCCATCAGCTTCTCATCAATCCAAACAGCTTTGCCCAGTTGGTTAAACAGGTCTTCAATAAAACTGATCTGATCGCGGTTCACTTCCTGTGAAGCAGCCAAACAGGTCATGCTTTCCTGTATGGCGATAGCAGTATTGGGCATGGCCCTTATCACCGGTATTTTTAGGTCAACCGCTTTTAACATGTGCTTGATGGTGATCCCTGTGATCACCGATACCAGCACCTGCTTTTCGGGGTTGAGCAATGCTTTCAGCTTACCCAGGATATCGTCAACCTGAAACGGTTTCACCGCCAGAATGATCATATCGGCAAAACGAACGGCCTCTTCATTATTATCGCTCACCATTACGCCGCGTTTTTCCAGCGCAGCCAGCGTTTTTATGTTCCGCTTGGTGATCAATATATGTTCAGGCTGCGTAAAGCCGCTGTTGATAAGGCCTTCTGCAATGGCAGTACCTAAGTTACCGCCACCGATGATCGCTATCTTTTTGTTCATATTTCGCAAGTTTAAGGTTTAAGGTTTAAAGTTTAAGGTCGTTGAATTTTGAAGTTCATAATTAATAGCGAATCCCAACCTTCGGCGGCCTACTTTAAACCTTATACTTTATACCTTATACTAGTAGTAATTTCCTTTCACTAAATAATTACGCACGTAATCATCCACCCCTTTTTCCAATGAATAAAACTCATCCGTATACCCTGCGTCTTTCAGCTTTTGCATATTCGCTTCGGTGAAATACTGATACTTGTCGCGAATGTCTTCGGGCATATCAATAAATTCGATCACCGGTTCTTTATCCAGGCCTCTGAAGGTTGACTTCGCCAGGTCTTCAAAA
>CBIMFG010001322.1:0-1875 GCA_966243125.1 uncultured Niastella sp. | reverse complement strand
CTAACCCCGTGCTTTGCACTGTGGCTTCGTTTACCAGGCAGTGACGGCCATTGAACAGCGCATTTAATAATTTCAGCTTTACACCCGTTACGTTAAAGGAAGGGATAATATTTATCTGCGCCTTTCCGATCATATCCTGCATTTCCTGTTCTGAAGGATCGGCTACCACACAGGTATTGCCATATTTATTGGCAATGCGTTGCAAGCGTGGAGAAGGGGATTTACCCGCTACTACCAATGGTATGCGCAGGTCGTTTAACACCTTTTTTATAAGCCAGATGGCCGCTTCTTCGTTCTCATTCACTGAGAGATTTCCATGGTACAAACAAAAACAACCAACGCCTTCGGGGGCTTCAATTTCGGAGAACGGCAGAAACACAGGCAGCGTTGCTACCTGCTTTGCGCCAAACTCTTTACGATAGGTATTGGTGTCCTGGTCACTTACGGCCAGGAACAAACCTTTGTTGGCAATGGTTTCTTCGTATTGTTTTAACAGCCGGCTCTCGTTCAGGTAATACATTTTCTTAAACAGGGAGTGGCAGTTGCGAAAAAGCTGTTTGTAATATTTATACTCTACATTATGCAGCCGTACAACCATTTTGCGATGATTGAACCGCTCGTCGTTCAATAAATACGTACAGTGTACGCCTTCGAGTAAGATGGGGTAGCTGTCTTTCAGCAATCGATCTTCCAGCGTGGCATTGGTGCGGGAAGCAACAATATAAGGTAGTTTATGGGAGAAACCTTTATGGCCGCACTGGCGCGGATAGTACTGTACTTCGGCACAATATTGCTCCAGTTCGGCTTGTTGTGCCCGTTTGTGTTCAAAACAATGCAAATGTATACGAATGCCCTGCTGATGCAGTGCTACCAGTTTGTAAAACAGGTCAAAATAGCCACCGTGATCAACCGGGTAGGGTACGTCGAAAGAAATAATATGTAAGTGCTTTTCCACTGGCTAGAAAATATTTTTATAGACCGCTAATAACTTTTTTTCTTCTTGCTGCCAGTTGATGGCTTCGCGTGCCTGTAAACAATTTTGTTGCAATTGGTGATATAAATTTTTGTTATTCAATAGTTCATTTAACCGTTCGGCCAGTGTTTCCGACCGCAGGTCATTAGTAAGAACAGCGATATTGTACTTATTGTTTATTTCTTTATAGGCCGGGTAATTCACACACAGTTGTGGCAAACCGGCATGTATGTAATCGAAGAACCGGTTGCCGAGCGAATGGTAGTTGTTCATACCATTATTTTCAAACAGCGTAACCCCCGCCCAGGCCTGCAGGGTATATTGCCGCAATTCGGCCGGTAGTACCCGTCCTTTAAAGATCACTTTATTGGTAAGCCCATATTCTATTACCAGTTGCTGGGCGGTTGGCATAAAGTTTCCATCTCCACAAATAATAAGTTGGGCGTTCACCCATTTCATGGCTGGGATCAGCGTTTCAAAGCTGCGGCCCTCATTTACCGCACCCTGGTATAAAATATATTTTTCGGGTTTAGGGGGTATGGTAATAGGATGTAATACCGGTACGTTGCGCACTACCTCGTATTGCACCTGGTACAGGCGGTGAAACTCCGCTGCTATGGCATCGTTCACGGTATACCCGTGTTTGAATTTGGGCACCGTATAACGTTCTACCCATTTCCAGATCTTATAAACCCGGGGGCGGGTAACCACTTCCTTCATTTCGCAAAACAGCTCGTGGGCATCATAAACGCGTGGAATGCCTTTCAGTTTGGAAATAAAATAAAAGGGCAAAATGGTATCGAGGTCGATGGCGCAAACTCCATCGGCTTTTTTTAATAATAAATAAAGGAATAACCGCAGGTTGTATTCGAGGTAGCTTAATTTGCCGGTTCTAAAAAGGC
>CBIMFG010001321.1:0-1875 GCA_966243125.1 uncultured Niastella sp. | reverse complement strand
CTTGTCATGTAAAGGGAGTGCAGCCTGTATTTTCTTAAATCGATAGGCGTGTGATAGATCGTCCTTTGGGTGATAGTTATCAAAATAATAATAGCCCAGCACACTGCTTGCTGCAATCAATAATATGGCCGGCACCTGTTGTAAATAGGAGCCTGGTATAGCCGTGGTCCTTTGAAATAATTTACTGCCGGTTACTGCCATGCAGGCATTTATTAATACAATGCAACCAATAGGCAGAAAGACCCTGTAAACTGGAAGCTGCTTAAGTAGGAACATTAAAACTACGGGTATAACCAAGATATATATGTTGTAATATGCCCTTTGTTTTATACTGTTCAAAACGAATAGAACGATCACAATCCAACCCAGTTGTTGGGGCAGCGTTAAAAATTTGACAAGGTTGTTTAAGTGTTCCAGTACGTTTTTTGGTGAAAGACCATCGAGGGGGGCTACCCAATCATTGGCCACAAGAGTATGTAATCCTTTAGATGCAATAATAGGGGTGTATAATAAAACAACGGTAAGTCCATAAAAAATATTTATCAAGGCAAAAGAAAAAGGTTCTTTTTTGATGTCCCTGAAGTTAAGTGTAACAAACATCAGGTAAATGCCGCCTGCTGTATAGAGATAGGCCGGACTGGTGAACAGCCCAATAGCTGTGAGCAATAATACAAGATTAAGTCTTGCAAAGAAAGGCAGATTGCTGATCGTTTTTTTATCAGTTATAACATAGTAAGAAGCAAGACTACAGAAGATCTGAATAGAATAGCCACGCGCCTGAAATGCAAATTCAATAATATTTGGTGAGAAAAGGTACAAAATGCCAAAGAAAACAGTTGCGTATAAATTTCCTTCCAGGTATCGGGTAAAAACAAAATACAAAGTATATGCAGAAAAGAACAGGGCTGGTAGCCTTACCGCGATTTCTGAATGTGTAAATTGAAAAATAAACCAGGTAATACAGGTCAATAATGAATGAAAAACGTGATTATTAGGTGCCGGGTAATTAAATAGAGCCTGTTGTGGACCGGGGTAAGTGAATTGCGTAAAGGTAAAAGATTCGTCGTATGAAAAAGGCAATGCCAGGGCCAATGTGATCAACACTGCCATGATGGCCATCAATGGAAGTAATAAAGCTTTAGAAGAGCGGTTGACCGGCTGCAGCAGTTTAAGCTTATAGCTAAGGAGGCTACGGTATTTCAATAAAATGAATAACCATGCAATAAATACAGGTATCCAGTACAATTTTTGAAACAAATGCTGCGACATCTTTTATAGGGTATCTGGGTTAAATAATTAATATGATGAATGAGTGGTAAATATCCAATAAAAATTTCAAATCTCAAGAGGATGCTTATAGATCTAATAATTAGTGAAGCATTGTCAAGCCCCACTGACGCCAAACCACTGTAAGGGACATACTCATATAATATAACAAATACCTGGTATGGGTAGTGATCTGTCGCGCGCTTAGCTTATTAAGTCTCATTTATGGAAAAGCTGACGAAAATTATTCGTCAGCCCCCATTGGCAACTCCCATGTTACAGGCAGTGTTTTTGTCGGTCGTTTTGTCGCTGCCTATTTTCTTCCTGTCGCTTCTTGTATCTGTGCAGGATAGCGTTCGCCAACGATTTTTATTGTCGCTAATGCCGAATTTATCTTACTTAATTCATCGTTTGTCAACGAAACATTTGCGGCACCAATATTTTCTCGTAAGCGGTGCAATTTTGATGTTCCGGGAATTGGCACAATGAAAGGTTTTTGGGCCAACAACCAACCCAATGCAATTTGAGCAGGCGTAGCGTTTTTGTCTGTAGCAATGGAAACAACAAAATCAACTATCGTAAGAAAGGTTTTTAGTTCTAACGAATGAT
>CBIMFG010001320.1:0-1878 GCA_966243125.1 uncultured Niastella sp. | reverse complement strand
CTGTAATAACCTGATAAGCACGTACCCGTTGTACTGGCTTTTGAACAGATCGCGGTTAACCTGCTCATTTACTATTTGTTCAAAGGAGTCTATGTAGTCGTTCAGCAGGCGTTCCTTCCAGTTATCAGGAAGGTTAGCGCGGGCCTGCCAAATCATACTGGCCACATCATACTGTGGGGCGCCCTGCATACCGCCCTGGTAATCTATAAAGTGTACCGAATCATTGGGCGATACCAGAATGTTGCGGCTTTGAAAGTCGCGGACCATGAAGTATTTATATTCCGTATGCGTGAGGTAGGTGCTCAGCGCTTCAAAATCATCGATCAGTTTTTGCTTGTCGTACGGTTTACGCAACGCATCCAGGAAATAATATTTAAAGTACAGGAGATCGGCCATTATAGCCTGTTTGCCAAATTCCTGGTTGGTAAGGCAGCGGGTATAATCCAGCCCCTGGTGGCCTTTTATCTGTAATAGAGCCAGTTCATGCAAACTCTTTTTAAAAAGATTATATATGTTGTCGCAAAAACCTTCTGCTTCAAGCCGGTTCAATAACGAAACATCGCCAAAGTCCTGCTGCAGGTAAATGGTTTTATCTTCTCCCAGGGCATAGATCTCCGGTACCGGAAGCTGCTGGTTATAAAAATGTTGGGAGAAATACAGGAAGGCTTCGTTTTCGGGAACGTTATGGCCATGGGTGGCTATGACGGTCCCGTTTGCTGTATGGATACGAAAATAGCGTCTGTCTGAACCGGATTGAGGTAGAATTTCTATACGATCACAGGCAGCGCCGCTCCACTCGCGGTAGAGCTTATTGATTCCGTCGATTATTGATTGCATAAGTTATTAGGTCAGTAAAAGTAACGTAATAACTTATGGGCGGATGCATAAAGACGCATAAATTTTCCCCAAAGGAAATGAGAAATTAAAAATTAAAAATGAGGAATGAAAAAGGGAAATCCACTCCTGGGAGGGAGGGGTGGGTTATTCACCCCCCTTAATCGTCGTCGTCTTCAGCCTCCTTATTCAGCTTTACAAAAGCCGCCCGTTTAGGACCGGGAAAGGGTGTGTTATCGCCTTTGAGGCCATGCCAAAGTACAATATTGAATTCCAGGTCGGGTACGGCATCTTCCTTTTTCAGGTTGAATGCCTCTGACCGTTGCTGCCATTTATTTTGGGCTACGTTTTTCTCATTCAGGTCAATATTGGCGGGTAGTGATTTGAACGGGTTCATATTGGCCGTGGGAGTAAAACAACGGAACATGGGGGTAGCAGCCGCATCGTACTGGCTCATGGGTGGAATGCCCAGGATCAGCTCCATGGTGCGTAACATAGAGGTGGTGGAATACATGGTATGATCAACAAACCGGCGTTTTACCAACCCACCGGCCAAATACGCGGTGCTGCGGTGCGCATCCACATGATCGGCGCCATTTTGTGCATCGTCTTCAATTACAAAAACGGCGCATTCTTTCCAAATGGGGCTTTGGCTCAGGTATTCTATAAACATACCCACCGCCAGGTCGTTATCGGCCACGTGGGAATAAGGGGTAGGCCGGCCTTTGCGCAACCCTTCGGTATGGTCGTTGCCAAAACGAACGGAGTTAAAATGGGGCAGTTGATTATTGGCCAGCAGCGAATCAAAATCTCTTTTCCACTGGTAAAAACGAACGGTATCGCGGGTTGCCAGGTCCCAACCGGTATAAGAAGTGCACAGGTGATCTTTCAACACCGGAATATTGGGTTTGCTGTTATCAGCAAACTCGCCATAGGTACGATAGCTTACGCCAGCGCGGTTGCAATGGTCCCAAAAGAAGCCTTTTTTATTATTGGCGATCTCGCGGTTGCCTTCAGCCGAATAAGTACCGCCACGGCCGCCAT
>CBIMFG010001319.1:0-1882 GCA_966243125.1 uncultured Niastella sp. | reverse complement strand
CTTATCAACGCTACAGAGGCCATCAATCACAAACAGGGAAGAATTTCGGTGGTCATTAACTATAATCCCGATCCCAGCATAGTGATCAGCGACAATGGTTGTGGCATTAGTGAAGAAAATATTTCACGTTTGTTTGAGCCTTATTTTACCAGCAAACGAAATGGCATGGGGCTGGGGCTTGCCAGTACCCTTAATATCATACAATCCAACAAAGCAGCCATTGATGTAAAATCCACCTTGAATGTGGGTACCTCCTTCATTATAACATTTCCCAAAAATCAGGATATAGTAGAAGCGTAATAAATTAAAAGTCCCGGTTTGCCAATTGGCTTACCGGGACTTTTTTCTTGAAATCCTCAAACCCGTATCGCTCAGAATCCTAGTCCGATGTATAATGAGATAGCACTGTTTTTGGAGTCTTTTGTTAATTGTCCAGACAGGCTACCGGATTTACCAATTTCTCTGTATCCGTAATTGTAGCGGGCTCCTAAAGTGAAGTTAGAAATATCTATACCAAAGCCACCGGCCACACCCCAGTCGAAACGGTTAAAATTATCAGCCTTCAGATCGGTGATGTTGTTGATAGTGCCATCATCTTTCAGGTCTTTAATGTTAGCACCTATCAGGTATGAGGCATAAGGACCCGCATGAATGTTGAAGTTTTTAGCTACATTGAACACCGCCAGCAATGGCAGCTCGATGTAATTTAAATTGAAGCGGTACTCTCCTTTTCCTTCAATAAAATTATTATAGGTTTCTTTGGCGCCTTTACTTGTATACAACAACTCTGGCTGAATTGAGAACCCTGTTGTTACTGGTAATTTGGCAAAGAAGCCGGCATTCCAACCCACTTTCATGTTTTCATCCGATACATCTTTCACATACATATTGGTGAGGTTCAACCCTCCTTTAATACCGAATTTGGGTGATAATGAGTTTTCTGCTCCTGTTTGTTGCACTTGTGCAAAAGAGCTGTTTCCTACTGTTAAAAAAGCGGCCGATAATAAGGCAGCGCACATGATCCTTTTCATAAGTAAAAATTTAGTGACACACATTTTTAAAAGAACAATTATATCGCACTGTTAAAATCCTATGCCCATGTTATAAGATCAGCGCAGTATCATAGTACAGCGTTTACGTCGTGGAATTATATCCTCAGGCGTTGCCACAAAATGGTTAGTTTGTTTCCACCTCTTAATAGCAGGCACAATAATTTTCTATATACAGGCGAACCTAATCACTATTACATATGGAAAAGTTTTTTAAATGGATAAAAGCGATAGTAGTGGCCATGATAAATATGTGCTTATTATGCGGCGCAGGCCATGTGTTGGACTGGTTTGGATTTGCAGGACGCAGAATTAAAAGATTTGTATTGAACAGGCCTTAAAGTAAATATAACCGTTATCAACCCCTAAAAGCTAACGCAAATGAAAAAATGGATCATCTTATTAGGCCTTGTTATACTCGTTGCAGCAGGCCTGATCTATTATAAAAACTGGCGCAGCAACTTACTGCAGAAAAAAATTCCCCAACTGGTCTTTCTTAAATCAGACAGTTTATACCGCATTACATATGATAGTGTAGACGTTGATGAAGTGGAAGGTGAAATAGTTATCAAGAACCTGCAACTATTCCCCGACAGTACGTACAAAAAACCAACTGACTCAACACTTCCCCGGAATTTATTACGCATCTCCGTTCCTGAAATTTATATCTCAGGCGTACAAACAGATCAGGCTGTTTTAAATAAAGAAATTATCGCCTCTAAAATAAAGCTCAGTCATCCTGTTGTTACCATGTTCAACAACCAGTATGTTGAAAAAGATACAAGCAATGACCCAACACCCACCTCTTTTAAAATATACCAGATCTTATTACG
>CBIMFG010001318.1:0-1882 GCA_966243125.1 uncultured Niastella sp. | reverse complement strand
CAGGTGTGAATACCACTTATACTGCCACTTACAACATAAGCGCTTCTTTACAAAATCCGTTCTACGGCATGCCCATGAACATTCCCGGAAGAGTAGAAATAGAAGATTTTGACCGTGGTGGTGAAGGCTTTGCCTATCATGAAACCTCTGCCGGTAATGCGGGTAATCAATACCGTACTACAGAAGATGTTGATCTGCAAAACTGTTCTGAAGGCACTTATAATATTGGCTGGGTTTCAAACGGAGAATGGTTGGAGTATACGTTGAATGCAACCATCAGTACGACCTATACCGTGGATGTGCGCGTAGCCGCGCCGGGTACCGGCCGCCGTTTTCATATTGAAGTAGATGGCGTAAATGTTACCAATACCATCAATGCGCCCAATACCGGCGACTTTCAGGCATGGCAAACCGTACCCGTTGTATTGGGTAATATTACCAGCGGGGTGCACGTGATCCGATTTGTGTTTGAGGCCAATGACCTGAATGTAAACTTCCTCGATTTTAAACCAGCTGTTGCCTTACCCGTAACGCTTACTTCATTCGATGCCCAACAAACGAAACAAAACACCGTACAACTTACCTGGAATGTTGTAAGCCAATCAGGTATTACCGGTTATGAACTCGAACGCAGTACCGATGGTGTTGCTTTTAACACCATTGCGGTGGTGTTGGCCAATGAGCATGAAAGCACCAGCTACCAATACGAAGATCATCCCCCCGTTTCAGGTGGGGTTACGTATTATAGACTAAAGGTTATTGAACCAGGTAAAACCAGCTATTCAAGAGTAGCAACGGTGAGCGACGCCAATTCCGCCAAAACAGCCAGGTTGTATCCGCAACCAGCGGCCAATACGTTAACGTTGGAAATGAACCAGGCGCACTTATTAAATACCGATGCTTTCTTAATAGATAACCTCGGCCGCGTGTTATATAAAATAAAACAGACGCAGCCCCGCCAGCCAATCAATATCTCCACCCTGAAAACCGGCACGTATTATTTACGGCTGGCCAATGGGGAGGTATTGAAATTGATCAAGCACTTGTAGATAGATAGATAAACCGCGTAAAAGGCCCGACAAAACTGTCAGGGCCTTTTTACTTTTACTTTATCTTTGATCATTCCTGATCAATAAGAAACAATGAAAGTAAGCAACCCATTGCCTTGCGAAAAGATCAGCAGTTATGTAAACAGGATCCTGATCATCGAGGATGTGCTGATCACCAATCCGTTTACATTACCCTTATACGCCAATGGGGCGCCTACCCTTTTGTTTCAAACCGCTAAAGGAACCATTCAGAACAACAGCAACAACCTTACGCTGTTTGGACAAACCGTTTTTCCCGAAACCCTTACCATTCGCGACAACTTCACCCTCATTGCTTATTTCTTTAAACCGTTTGCGTTATACAGCCTTTTTGGCTTTTCGGCAACTGAACTCACCAACCATCCCATAGACCTGAATTTACTGGAAGCATCCAAAACCAGGGAATTGCAGGAACAACTACTGAATGCTGGCTCAACGGCCGCCATGCTTGCCCTTTTGGACGAATATGTATTCAGCCTGATCACCAAAACCAAGGCCGACTGCCAGTTGATCCAATTTGCCACCCTGGCCATTGCGCAAAACGCCTCGAAAGATGCGCTCTTAAAAGTGCAACAGGAACTGCATATTACCGAACGCACTTTTCAACGGCTCTTCGAAAAGAACATAGGCATTGCCCCCAGTTTGTTCAGACGCATTTCCCAGTTTAACAATGCGTTTCAACAACTCCAGGGCCGCAGGTTTAGCAAACTCAGCGACATCGCCTTTAACAATGGCTATGCCGATCAAAGCCATTACATCCGCGCCTTTAAGGAATTTACCGGCATTACGCCCAA
>CBIMFG010001317.1:0-1891 GCA_966243125.1 uncultured Niastella sp. | reverse complement strand
CTCATACCCGCAATGTAGGCATGTACCGTATGCAGGTGTTTGGGCCCACCTTAACCGGTATGCACTGGCATAAACATAAGGTGAGTGCGAAACACTTTAATGAATACAAAAAACTAAACAAACGAATGCCGGTAGCAGTGGCCCTGGGCGGTGATCCCGCTTATGCGTATTCAGCTACTGCGCCATTGCCGGAGAATGTGGATGAGTATATGCTCGCTGGTTTTCTGCGCAAGAAAAAAGTAGAGTTGGTAAAATGTATTACCCAACCGGAAATAGAAGTGCCGGCCGATGCCGATTTTATAATAGAAGGTTATGTTGATCCCAATGACGAAATGATCTGGGAAGGACCTTTTGGCGATCATACGGGTTATTATTCATTGCCCGACTGGTACCCGCGATTTCATATCACCGCTATTACGCATAAGAAAGATGCGGTATATCCTGCCACTATTGTAGGTATTCCGCCGCAGGAAGATGCCTGGCTGGGTAAAGCCACCGAACGTATTTTTCTGGCGCCTATCAAAATGACCATGGTGCCTGAAATTATTGATATGGATATGCCCATAGAAGGCGTTTTTCATAACCTGGTTATAACAAAGATCAAAAAATAATATGCCGGGCAGGGACAAAAAGTGATGAATGCCATGTGGGGCGCCGGTCAAATGATGTTTAACAAGATCCTGGTAATGGCCGATGAAGGCGTGAAAATACAGGACTACGCAAAACTGGCGGAATATGTATTCGCCAATATGAATCCGGCTACCGATATCTATTTGTCAACAGGCCCTATGGATGTGCTGGACCACAGTTGCAGCAAGCTGGGCTTTGGTGGCAAAATGTGTATTGATGGTACTAAAAAGTTTGATGAAGAAAGAGACGATTCTTTTGAGTTCCCGATCTTAAGCAACCGGTTCGATAAAAAATTACTGCAGCAACAATTCCCTGAAATACGCGGTGTCAATGATGCGTTGCCTGCTATCCACATTCCATGCCTGGTTATTTCAGTTGAAAAGAACCGCAAAGGACACATTCGCGAGCTGCATCAGCAAATATGCAATACCGGTATGATCGAAGGCATAAAAATGGTGCTGTATGTTGAGCATACGGTGAATGCCAATGACCTGGCAGTTGCTTTATGGCGTTTTTGTAATAACCTCGATCCCCGCAGGGATAGCATACTGGTACAACAACCTGGCCGCCAAATGCCTGGTAAAAACTGGGCCTGCATGGGTTTTGATGGCACTATTAAAACAGCAGCGTTGGACGATTTTCAGCGCGACTGGCCAAATATCATTGTAGCCGATGATAAAACCATCGCCTCCGTTGATGCCAAATGGAATACGTTAGGTTTAGGCGAGTTAATACCTTCGCCTTCGTTGAAATTTAAAGATCAGATGTATGGGGAAGAGGCAGTTGTTAGTTCTTAGTTGTTAGTTCTGTGTTTTGTATTAAAAGAACATAGAACTAAGAACATAAAACATAGAACTTATCGGAATTGAATAGCTTTTATTGGTTGAACCCGTCTGATTATTATTGTTGGAATTAATAGTACTAAAAAGCAAATGACAAAAGTGCCAAGGTCTACCGCGGCAATTTGCCACCATACAACATCAACAGCTGCCTGGGAAATATAGTAAGCGTCTTCGGGCAGTTTAATAAACCCGGTTTGATTTTGCAGCCACGCAATAAACAAGCCGCAGATATTTCCCAGCAGCAAACCAAAGAAGGTAATAATAGCGCCATGATACAGGAAGATGCCCCGCACCGTATAATCACGGGCGCCCAATGCTTTTAATAACCCGATCATACGGGTGCGTTCCAGCACCAAAATCAGCAAACAGGTAATTAAATTCAGAATGGCTATACCGGTCATAATGGCCAGTACTATCAG
>CBIMFG010001316.1:0-1892 GCA_966243125.1 uncultured Niastella sp. | reverse complement strand
TGTAACCAAAGCACTCCTGCCCCATTTTCGCCAAAACAAAAGCGGTGTTATCGTAAACATCTCCTCTATTGGCGGCCGATATGCTTTCCCATTAGGCGCATTATACCATGGCACCAAGTTCGCGGTAGAAGGCATTTCAGAGTCATTGAGCTATGAAGTGGAACAATTTGGAGGACTGGTAAAAATTATTGAACCGGGCGCTATTGCCACCGATTTTTCAGGCCGCTCATTCGACTTTAGCAACGATGAAACGATGACCGAATACCAGCCAATAGTTGGAAAAGCCATGTCGATACTGCCTGCGATGTTTACGAACGCTTCGCCCGCCAGCCTGGTTGCCGAAATCATTTATGAAGCCGCTACCGATGGTACCCATCAATTAAGGTATGCTGCCGGAGAAGATGCAAAAGCCACCATTGCCAACCGCCAGCAACTGGATGATGCTGCTTTTATTGGTGGCATGAAGAGCCATTTTGGACTTTAATTTTAAAAAGTTTTACTTTTATAATATGAGCGCATTTGTTCACCTGCATACAATCGCTGATCTGTTTAAGTTTTTTAATTTGACCAACATTCATCACCCCCTTGTGGCGGTGGTGGATTTTGGCAAAATAAACGATCACATACCTACTGATGTAACAGTAGCAACCGATTTTTATACGCTGATGTTTAAAAACTATCACAGCAACACGGTGAAGTATGGCCGTAAGATTGTTGATTTTCAGGATGGCAGTTTGATTTGCCTGGCCCCTAACCAGTCGCTTGAAATGGATACCGATACAGAAGCCATGGAAAATATGATGGGCTGGGGTTTGTTTTTTCATCCCGACCTCATCAGGGCTACTTCCCTGAACGATAAAATAGATGACTATAGTTTTTTCTCTTATGAGATTGCAGAAGCGCTTCATTTGAGTGATAAGGAAAAACAGATCCTGTATGAATGCGTATTAAAAATTGAATCGGAATTACAGGAGAATATAGACATTCATAGTCAAACCATCATCGTATCTACAATAGAGCTGCTGCTCAATTACTGCACCCGGTTTTATGGCCGGCAATTCATTACCCGAAAAAGCTCGAATAATACGGTGGTTGTTCAAATTGAAAGGTTGCTGAAAGAGTATTTTAAAAAAAGCGATCTGACTGAAGCGGGCTTACCCACCGTTAAATACCTGGCCGAACAGGTGCATTTATCGCCCAGTTATTTAAGCGACCTGCTGAAAAAAGAAACCGGCAAAAATACCCAGGACCACATTCACTTTTACCTGATAGAAGAAGCCAAGAATATTCTTTTGGGCACTAATAAATCTGTTGGCGAAATCGCCTACTCATTGGGTTTTGAATATCCGCAATATTTCAACAAGCTCTTCAAGCAAAAAACAGGGAAGACTCCGGTGGAGTTTAGGAGTATGGGGTAATCTATAACTTAAATACAGATGAGCGTTAACGCCCCAATTCCAGTTGATCTTTTATTAATTCAAAATATGTTCCGCCTTCATTAATAAGTTGTTCATGGTTGCCGATCCCTGTAATTTTCCCTTTTTCCAGCACAACAATCTGATCGGCATTTTTAACCGTACTCAACCGGTGTGCTATAACCACTACTGTTTTACCTTTAAAGAAGTTCATTAACTGATGCATGATAACCTTTTCGTTACTGGCATCGAGATTACTGGTAGCCTCGTCAAAGAACAGATAGTTGGGATTTTTATACACTGCACGCGCTATAAGAATGCGCTGCTTTTCGCCACCACTTAACTCCATACCTGTTTTACCAATTTTGGTGTTATAGCCCATCGGTAATTTTGCTACCAAAGAAGTTAAACAGGCTATCTGTATGGCTTTTTCGAGCATGGCTTCATTGGGTGTCTCTTCTTCCAAAGCAATATTTT
>CBIMFG010001315.1:0-1894 GCA_966243125.1 uncultured Niastella sp. | reverse complement strand
CATTTACCGGGCTTCAACACCGGTTAATATAACTGAAACATTGGCGAATGCAGGCCAGGTAGTAAGCAGCAGTTTCCAGATCAAGTTTGGAGAGCAGGGTTATCGTTCTACCAACTCGGTGGTTATTGATGGTAATCTTGATGATGGTTATACTTTTGACGATGTTACTATCACTTTAACCACAGATGATGCAACCATAAAACAAATAATAAACCCTTCAACAGCTGCAATATGCGCCCTCAGCGCTACCGAGCCCATAACCGTTCAGGTAAAAAACTACAGCACCGGAACCATTACCAACGTGCCTGTTTCGTATCAGATAGACAATGGTACAGTGATCACTGAAACCATTCCTTCCTTAGATCCGGGTGAGTTAATGAATTATACGTTTTTACAAACCGCTAACCTGTCGGCCTTTAAGAACTATACTTTAAAAACGTATGTTAGCTACCCTACTGACAGTTATCTCACAAACGATACAATGAGCGTGAGCTTTTTAACCAAGCCACTCATCACCAGCTATCCTTACCTGGAAGGTTTTGAAAGCAATAATGGCAACTGGTACACCGGCGGTACTAACAGCAGCTGGCAATGGGGCACACCTGCCGCAGCAAACCCTGTCATTAACAAAGCAGCCAATGGCACAAAAGCCTGGGTTACCAATTTAAACGGAAACTATAACAACAATGAATTATCATACCTGTACTCACCTTGCTTTAATTTGAGCGGGTTAACAACACCAGTACTTTCATTCAGTCACATCTTTCAAACAGAAGACGATTGTGATTGCGACCTTCATTGGGTTGATTACAGCCTTGACGGCATAAACTGGAGCAGACTGGGCAATGTTGGCAGTGGTACCAACTGGTACGATTATGTACCCTTCAGAGCCTGGCAAAAATCTGATCCTGTGTGGCATGTATCAAGCTACAATATTCCTACACGCGGTACCTCCGGTCGTTTCAGGATTGCCATGTCATCTGACCCTTCTGTTACTTACGAAGGTGTGGGCATAGATGATGTGCATGTTTTTGATAAAGCAGCCATTTACAATGGCGCCAATATTACCAGCGGTTTAACACAAACAGTAAGTGGTACCGGCTGGACTCACTTTAATTCAGGCAGCAACCGGGTGGTATCTATTAACCCGCACGGACAAAACCTGGGGGTTACAGATGTGCGCGCATTCATCAATACCGGTGGCATACGAAACGATGGACATCAATACTATCTCGACAGAAATATAGTTGTACAGCCTGCCAATATACCAACAGGGCCAGTAAGCATACGTTATTATTTCCTTGATACAGAAGCCCGCAACCTGATGGCGGCTACAGGCTGCAGCGGTTGCAGTACTATTTCAGATGCCTATGCAGCCGGTGTTACTCAATACAGCAATGCCCCAGCAGAAGAAAACGGTACACTGGGCGATAATGCAAGCGGCACGTATAATTACATCACACCATCAAACGTAGATGTTATCCCATACGACAATGGTTATTATGCCGAATACCAGGTAAGCAATTTCTCCGAATTCTGGATCAACAGTGGCGGCGCGGGTCAAAACACCCCATTACCAATGGTGCTGGGCATGTTTACCGTAACAAAAAATAACGCAACCGCGTTATTACAATGGACAACCGTACAGGAAACCAATACTCAGGAATTTATTATTGAAAGAAGTTCCGATGGTATCCATTATGAAGCAATTGGCGCTGTACCTGCAACCGGTACCACCTCTACAACAACCAAATACCAGTTTACCGATAAACAAATGGCAACAGGTGTTAATTATTATCGCATTAAAACTGTAGATGCAGATGCGAAAAACGCTTACTCCCCTGTACGTATGCTTAACGCCGACGGTGATATTACAATCAGCCTGTTGCCCAAC
>CBIMFG010001314.1:0-1897 GCA_966243125.1 uncultured Niastella sp. | reverse complement strand
TATTGGTAACAGTGAAAGATCGGTAATGCGTTGGATAAACAAAGAGTTTTCTATCAATATAAAAATTGTAAGCATCCAGGATAGGGATAACAACCTTCCCCAAACAGTGCTGGTAACCGGTTTAGGAAATACCATTAAAATAGGTACGCAGGTTACCATAAACGAAATTAATTACTTCGATGTGCCCGGCGGTACAAAAGCAAAACAGGTAAAGAAAATAGGGGAGTTAAAAGTAAAGGAATTGCAGGGAGATATCACGCTTTGCAAAGTAACAGAAGGAAAGTCGGGACTGGAAGAAAAAATGAAAGGAAACAATCTTGAATTGACCGTAAGTAATTAATTCACTATGAAATTCATCACTATTCTATCATTGTTGATAACGGCAGGCTGTTTGGTAAACGCACAGCCATCAAAAGAATACAGCGGGTATGTAAAATACGAAGGCGCATCCGCTACAGGCACTGTTACGGTAGTTAGTACCGGGTTTGGGAAGAACCGGGCGGTAAGCGCTGAAGATGCATTGAAACAGGCATTTACCACCTTGCTTTTTCAGGGAATTGCCGGAAGCCAGTATGAATTGCCACTGGTGGCGCCTGAGAAAAAAAAGGACGCCGTGATAAGGGACCTGCTGGATAAAGAATACCGGTCGTTTGTAATTGAAAACAATCTGGTACAGGAAGATAAAAAATCCAGAAGACAGGACGGCGCCAGAGGTAAAATGACGATTCACAAAATAACCATCAATTGCGATGCGCTTAAAAGATACCTTGAAAGCAAAGGTGTCATAAGAAAATTTGGTATATAAGTAACAAGCAAAGAAAAATGAAATACTGTTTATTATGCTGCCTGGCACTGTTTATGGCTGCAAGCGGCCAGGCGCAAACTGCTGCTGCAACACCTACTGTTCCCGCTGTTGAAAAACAAATTCAGCCAAAGATCATTGTTATTCCCCGGGTGAAAGATGGGGAAGATATGAAGGCCTATTATGATGGGGATATGAACGTTCAAATTGCCCTGGCTAAGATCAATGAGATCTTCGTAAATAATAATGCCAACATTGTACAGTTTGCCGCTTATTTCAATCAGCAGAAGTTGAATGCGCAATTGTCGGGCGCTTCTGGTAACCAGGAAGATTTTAAATCAATGGTCTTGCGCATGTCTGGTTCAGATATTTATGTAGAAGCCAAACTGGATATTGTTAAACATCCCGGCTACAACAATGCCAACAGCGTAACTGTAATTTTAGAAGGCTATCAAAACGGTACCGGTAATTTGCTGGGTAGTAAAACCGGTCACAGCCGGGTTAACACAACCGCAGATGTAGGCATTTTGGTGGGACAGGCCATGGATACCGTTACTACCGGTTTTTTAAACCTCATGCAAAAAAGGTTTGACGACATCAGGGCAAATGGCCAGTCAGTATATGTTGAACTGGCCCTTGGCAGCAATGCGAAGCAGGACTTTGATTATGAGATCCCCTCAAAAAATAAATTCCTGGCGGAAGTGATTGAAGACTGGGTGCGGGAACATGCCGTAAATGGCGTAGCCAACAGCCAGGGCGTGCTCGATAGAAAAATGATCTTCTCCGATGTGCGTATCCCTTTAAAGAATCCTGCTAATAAAACGATCAATTATACCGGACAAAATTACAAATACGATCTCATCCGGTTCCTGAAGTCATTGGGCGTGCAGGCTAAGTCAGATTTCAGCACCAACAACAAAATATTAATTACCATTCAATAGTCACGGGTGATGAAGCAAACAATCATATTGTTGTCATTTGTTTTTTGTTACACGATTGCTTTTGGCCAGAGTAATGATAACAGCTCCATTAAATTGTTTCTGGCCTCAGACAGCGCCGCGTTAAGCGGGTTGGAGCTGTCGCCGAAAATTCAAA
>CBIMFG010001313.1:0-1899 GCA_966243125.1 uncultured Niastella sp. | reverse complement strand
AAACTGATCACCGACCGGTCGAGGTAATTAATGGTAGTGGCGAAGAACACCAAACCACAAATGGTCCACCGGTATTTTCCTATAGATTCTTGGATGTTAGGTCCCTTTGTTTCTTTCGCTATAGCTTGCATGTCAGGTCCTTTTAGGATAGAAAGACGTTCCGATCGCTAGCGATCGGAACGCGGTTTCCTTGATTATTTGATGTTGTTTAGTATCTCCAGTACTTCCTTCGTTTGCTTGGTCAGTTTATCGTATTCTTTATTTTGCAGTACACTCTTACTGATCAGCTTGCTGCCCATTCCTACTGCCACCACACCATTATCGAACCACTCCTTAATGTTTTTCTCGGTGGTATCTACCCCACCGGTAGGCATAAACAAAATATTAGGGAACAATTCTTTAATAGCTGAAATATAAGAAGGACCTACCACACTGCCCGGGAAGATCTTCACCATTTTAGCGCCATTCATTTCTGCAGTGAAAACCTCGGTGGGTGTTAAGCAACCGGGGATCCATAACAAACCGGCATCCTGCACCACTTTGGCTACCGGGGGATATACTACAGGACTAATAATAAAATCGGCGCCGGCTTCAATGAATAATTCGGCATCGGCCACTGTTTTTACGGTTCCAATACCCAACAACATGCCGGGCATGCTTTCGTTTACCACCTTGCGCATTGCCTTGAAGTTTTCTACGGCTTCGGCGCCACGATTGGTATATTCAACGGCTTTAATACCGGCTGCATACAATGCTTTTAAAACATCTATGCTAACTTCCTTATCCTTGTTAAAGTACAGCGGCAACATTTTCTGTTGCAGGATCTGACTTATTATATCCTGTTGATTCATCATTATCTTTTAATAGTGGCGGTGATGTCTGCTACCGATTTATTGGTAGCATCGCCTTTAATGAACAATTTCTGAAATGCAGCGGCTGTTGCAAACTCAACAACATCCTGTGATGGTTGCTCTTTGTAAAAACCATAGATCAACCCAGCCATATAACAATCCCCGCTACCTACTTTATCAACCACTGTTTCGGTAGTGTATACCTGCGAAACATGCAATTGCGAATGGGTGTATAAAGTGGTATAGTACAAAATGCCATTATGATCGAAGCGAAAGGTATTGGCCACGGCTTTGCAGCGTGGGTATTGCTTTATGATCTGTTGGGAGGTTACCAGCGCCTGCTCCAGGTACATTTCTTTGGTATCTGTTGTAACCAGATCGGGATGAACGGGGATCTGCAACATTTTTTCGGCAGCCCATACATTACCCATGATCAGGTCGCAGTAAGGTGCCAGCCGCATCATTACTTCATGCACCGGTACCCCGTATTGCCATAATTTGGCGCGATAGTTCAGGTCAATAGAAACGGTAATGCCTTTTTGGTTACAAACCTGCATTACTTCTTCGCACACATCGGCTGCATCGGCATTTAATGCCGGGCAAATGGCACTTACATGAAACCAGCTTACGCCTTCGAGTATAGCGTCCCAATTGATGGTGCCTTTTTGCAAACGGGCAAAGGAAGATTCTGCACGGTCATAAATAACACCGGCATTCTTTACATCCAACCCCTGTGGCAGGTAGTAGATCCCAATACGCTGTCCGCCATATTGAATGGCCGAAGTATCGATGTTACTTTGCTGCAGGTTCTTTACTATCTGTTGTGATAAATAATTATCGGGTAAACCGGTCATGTACTTCACCGGTATTTTCCAGAGGGCCAGGGCGCGGGCTACATTCAATTCAGCCCCACCTACGTGTATGGGCATCGCTGCATTTGCCAACCATTGACCTTCAGTATCGGGCGATAACCTCAATAGTAATTCGCCAAAGCTTAACACATTGCCCATTACCAGTTGAAGTATTTTTTAGCGTTGTTAAAACAAAT
>CBIMFG010001312.1:0-1902 GCA_966243125.1 uncultured Niastella sp. | reverse complement strand
GCAGGAAAAAGGATTGTCGTACCAGCAGCTGGCCGATAAAACAGGATTGTCGCTCTCTTATGTACATGATATAGAAACCGGAAAAAAATTTCCGAAGTCTGACAAGATCATTGTTCTTGCAAAAACACTGGGTGTTGATTATGATTACCTGGTTTCATTACGCGCCAGTAAAAAACTGCAGCCGATCATTGACCTGATCAATTCAGATTTTATCAATGCAATACCCTGGGAGCATTTTGGTTTAACACCAGCCGCTTTACTTGATCTATTTTCTAATACACCCGATAAAGTAACCGCCTTTATCAGTACGCTGATACAGATCTCGAGAAGCTATCAGTTATCAAAAGAAAGTTTTTATAAAGCTGCCCTGCGATCGTACCAGCATTTACGGGATAATTATTTTGAAGAAATAGAAGAGGCCGTGCAAAAATTCAGGGTGCAGTATGAATTGGAAGAAAAGATTCCGCTGGAAGAAGACCGCTTAGTAGTAATACTACAGAACTTTGGAATAAAGATCAATAAAAAGAAGATGGGGAATATTGAAGCGCTGAGTAAAATGCGGTCGTATTATTCTTTAAAAACAAAAACACTGTTCCTGAATAAAGGTTTAAGCAAAGCACAGGAACTTTTTTTAATAGCAAGGGAACTGGGATTTCAGTTTCAACTACTTACCGACCGGCCATATGATACAGTGAACAGCCACAGTGATTCATTCGATACCATGCTGAATAATTTCAAAGCATCGTATTTTGCGGTAGCCCTGCTAATGCCTGAAGAACATTTTACAGAAGATGTTAAACGGATCATAAACCAGCCAAAATGGAGTCCTAAATCGTGGATGGACCTTGTAGTATCATATAATGTAACACCAGAGATGATGATGCAACGGTTAACAAATATTTTACCCAGGCACTTTGGTATTGAGAACCTGTTTTTCTTACGGATGAATGGCAATAATGAGGAGAACCGTTTTGAAATGACCAAGGAATTACATTTATCGCAATTGCACAATCCATACGCCAATGCATTGCATGAACATTACTGTCACCGTTGGGTGTCTATTAAATCCATTAAGCATGTAGCCGACCTGTCTAAAAATAAAAAATACCGGACGCCCATTATAGAAGCTCAAATTTCGGAATATTGGCAAACTCACAATAAGTATTTATGTATATCTATTGCCAAGCCTGCCATTAAAGAAGAAACGGATGCGGTTAGTGTAACCATAGGATTGTTGATAGATCAAAAACTGCAGTATACGATGCCTTTTGTTAAGGATGCAGCTATTCCGGTTTACATGGTACATACAACATGCGAAAGATGTGGTATTTTAGATTGCAAAGAACGCACTGCCGGGCCTAGTGTGATTATTGAAATGGAAAAAGAAAAAAGAAAAGAACAAGCCATGCAATTGCTTGACGCTGGTTCGTAAAATACAGAAAATCCAGCCATCGCAAATACCGATTCGTTGGCTACTACAATCTGGAAACACTCCAACATAAAAGCTATTTAAATGTCAGTAAGAAAAGTATTTTGGGATGACCCTTATCAAACCGAGTTGCAAACAACTGTAACATCTGTAAGTGAAAATATCATAACACTTAAGGAAACTATTGCTTATGCTTTTTCAGGCGGCCAACAATCAGACGATGGAACTATCAACGATTACAAAATTCTCAAGGCACAAAAAAATGGCAAAGAAATATATTATACAATTGACAATGGACACAATCTGAATACTGGCGACATTGTTGTATTAAAAATAGACTGGGACAAACGCTACAAGATTATGAAACTTCACTTTGCCGCAGAGGTGATCTTAGAGCTTGTGAATCAAAATTTTAACAGACCAGAAAAAATTGGTGCAAATGTAGCTAAACGATGTGAAAACTTTTCAATATT
>CBIMFG010001311.1:0-1902 GCA_966243125.1 uncultured Niastella sp. | reverse complement strand
GTGCAGAACAATATAGTGCACCCCGATGTAGTGGATGCAATGTTCCGCCAGGTTCAAACCAACAATACGCTGCCATTTAAGCAACATGTAATTGCAGCAGGTACTACGGTTATTCCTGCAGTTGAATTTGATTTAGGTAAACAGGGCCAGGCATATTATGATAAAGATTCCGCCAGCTATCAATATACACCTGGCGTAAAAACACAAGGCAACAGGGGGCACAGTTACCGGAATGATGGGGTGGATATAAGCAGTAATGAATCCGGTACCAACATTTTCAGTATTGAAGATGGCGAATGGCTGCAATATACCATTCAGGTTAAAAAAGCAGGAGCCTACCAGATAGGATTTAATGCAACCCTTGAAACTGCAGGCGCCCAATTATCATTACTGGCAAATGATCGCATGCTGGTTGATAAACTTTCATTACCCGTTACAGATAGCAAACAGAACAATAAAACAACCTGGGTAAAAAATGTTTCGTTACCCGCAGGTACTACCCGCTTAAATTTACTGGCCAACAATGGCGGGTTTAGCCTGCAAAGCATTTCATTTATTAAGGAATAATAAAAAAAGCCATGAAAATACCATTAACAAGAACGCTTTTATTAAACCTTAAAATGATAACAAATGACAAAGAACTTTGTCGTACTCAAAGCAGGTCTAATGACCTTAACGATTGCCTTGCTGGTTACTGGTTGTAAAAAAGCAGCCATTGAAAACAACGATCAGCAACAGAATTCAAATACCAATAGTGAGGTGAAAACCGAAGCTATTAACAGCACCTTTTCGGTGAACTGGAACAATTATGCCGACGGCGTTTACACAAGTTCGTCTGCAGCAGCCGATTTTGGCAACATCAGTGGCTGGAATGACAGCCGTACCTGGATCTCGGGCGGTACCTGCCGCATAAAACTGCTGGCGAATGCCTTGTCGGGCGCCGGTGGGGTAATTGGCAACATCGACATTTCTGATGGCAGCGCCTATGAATGCGATTACGATGTAAAATTCCACAGCCAGTTTGATTTTAGCCGCGGCGGTAAGATCGGTTTTGGCTTTCTGGTAGGTGACGGTAATACCGGTGGCGATCCCGGTTGGGATGGCAATGGCGGTAGTTTACGGTTGATGTGGTACCAGACAGATGCCGGCCGCGTTTTCTTTCAACCCTATATTTATCACAAAGACCAGGCTGGTGAATATGGTGATACGTATAGCAAATCCTACCCGTCAAGCGGTAGTTTAAACAAAGGTCAGTGGTACCATGTGCACCTGTATATAAAGAGCAATACCGGTAGCAATACCGATGGGCATGTGCAAATTGTAATTGATGGCACTGTGGTGCTCGACAGGGATATGCGCTGGACAACCAACGACGCCAAACGCCTGATAAGAACCCTGAGCTTCCATACCTTCAGAGGTGGTAGTCAAACTTACTGGCAGTCATCAACCGATGGATACATTTATTACGATAACTTATCTGTACACAAGATCAGCAGTTAGTTTAGCAGTAGTATACAACAAAAAGGGGTCCGGTTGCCGCCGGCCCCTTTTGTTTATCGATGAAATTATTTTACTTCAGTGTAATTTGAATAACACCGTTAGCGCCAGCTGAACCATATTTAGCGGTGGCTGCTTTGCCTTTAAGCACATTTATAGAAGCTATTTGTTCGGGTTTGATCTTAGTTGCTTCTTCGTTACTTATTACTTTGCCATTGATAACAAATAATACATTAGCGGGAACCTTTTTAGCATCTTTATTTGCTGGAACTGTATCCGTTTTTGAAATGAATGCATCTCCCTTGGGTTTGTCAATGGCAACGAATGCATCTTCCTTAGGTTTGTTAATGGCAACGAATGCATCTTTTGAATTATCAATTGCATTGGAAGGCACCGTGTTGAAAG
>CBIMFG010001310.1:0-1908 GCA_966243125.1 uncultured Niastella sp. | reverse complement strand
TTTTTTATAACACGATGACAACAGGCTGGTAAACAGAAAGCAGTAAGTCAGAATGAAAGGTACCCTTTTGTGTATACGCATATTATGGTTAGTGAGTGAATTTTTAAGCTAAAATCAAGGTTTACAGTTACGCCGTACCAGCCGCGGTTTTTGCCGGGCGGGTGTAAAGTAATGGAATATAAGGTTTATAGTTTCGGTATGGGCCAATATTTGTTTTCATTTTAACACCTTGTTGTGTTCATTTACACCGGTGATGCTATAGCTTGTGCGCGCTAAGGGCGCCGTTTGCTGCAATTTATCTGGCCAACAGCACGAAATTTTGTTATTATATATTATTGCCTCCGAATAATCGGCGAAGCTATTATTTTTGCCGGTGGAAACTAAATTTCAAATGTGCAACCGAAATTGTGCAAATTTGCAAATTTATAATAAGCACCCTTAAAAAATGCAAATGTGAGCATAGGAAAATGAAGCGGGTGTTGAAAAATGTTAATACTTGGTTAATCTTGTGGTTTACAGCCAGTAACATGTTGGTTGTTTCTGTAAGCTTGCAGCTTTTTACCAGTAAATGTTGTTTAAAGAGCAAAAATGATAAGGTCGAAAGGGCCGAAATGCTATCTTGGTCGACTTGATAACCTTATTGATCTATTTTATAAAATTGTTTGGAATACACAGAAATATTTTTACCTGCCGGATTAGTTAATTAAAAAAACTGACGCAAAAACAGAAAATAAAACAAAATGAAGAATGTTCTAGTTTACTCCCTGGCCCTTGTGATTGCTACAGCACCACTGCTCATTAATACTGCTTGTAATAAGAGTTCCAGCAGTTCAAGCGACTTAGTGGGTAACTGGGCAATCACTGATTTCTTTGATGGTCCTGCCCGCAGTGAAGCTGCTTTATTTCAAATTCAGGATACCGTGTTTGTAGGTACCGGTTTGTCAGATATCAAACGTTTTGCAGATTTCTGGAAATATTCGCTGGATAAAAAATACTGGACAAGAATTAAAGATTTTGGTGGTGGCTTGCGCAGTTCGGCTGTTGCCTTTGCTCTGGGTAAAAAAGGGTATGTAGGAACCGGTTACAATGACCAAACGTTGTATACAAAGGACATGTGGGAGTATAGTGTTGACAGCAATGGCTGGGCTCAGAAAAATGATTTTGGCGGTACAGCCCGTGTAGATGCGGTTGCGTTTGTGGCCAATGGTAATGCTTATGTGGCTACCGGTTACGACGACAGCTTCCTGAAAGATGTGTATCAATACAACCAGGCTACTGACACCTGGACCCAAAAAGCCGGTATCAACGGTGCAAAAAGAAGAGAAGCGGTTACTTTCACTTTAAATGATAAAGTATACCTCATTAGCGGTAACAACAACGGCGCTGCCCTGAACGATATGCAGTGGTACGATCCTGCTGCAGATGTATGGACGCCGTTGCGTAAACTCACCAACATCAGCGACGACAGCTATGATGACAAATACACTTCTATTATCCGTTACAATGCCGCTGCCTTTGTAATAAATGGTAAAGGTTACCTGGCTACCGGTGAAAACGGAAGCCTGAACACCCATACCTGGGAGTATGACCCCGCTGCTGACCAATGGACTGAAAAAACAGCCTTCAGCGGAAGCGCCCGTACCGGTGCATTGGGCTTTTCACTGGCTAATGGTACACATGGTTATGTGTTAGCAGGCCGCAGTGGTTCAACAGCTTTTGATAACATGTATGAGTTGCAGCCCGACATTGCAGATGATGACAACGACAATCAGTAATAAACATACACTGGTACTGCTGGCAGCGTTATTGATCGCTGCCGGCAGTTCTTTTTATTTCCTGGTTGTCCAAAAACCAGCGACCCCCGCCAATACCCTCCACTACACTACATTTAAGACCGAACATGGCTGG
>CBIMFG010001309.1:0-1913 GCA_966243125.1 uncultured Niastella sp. | reverse complement strand
CTCTATAGGCGATGGCACTGGCGTATACGAGCCCATTCACGGTTCAGCGCATGACATCACCGGTAAAGGCGTAGCCAATCCGCTGGCGTCTATTTTATCAGCTGCCCTGTTGCTGGATATTTCATTTGGCATGAAAGCCGAATCAGAAGCAGTGATCAGCGCAGTAGATAAAGTATTGAAAGCTGGTTTCCGTACCCGGGATATTGCCGACGCGCAAACCCCTGCAGATAAAATTTTAGGTACAGAGGCTATTGGCGCTGAGGTGCTGAAGTTTTTGTAATTGAAATATAACATTGTTTGAAAGTGGACTCCTTACCGGAAGTCCACTTTTTTTGTACCCTGCTTACAGGTTGATCACATCCACTGCTGTAGTTCCATATATCAAAGTCAATGCCTTATCAACAGGCAGGTCGCCCGGTTCGCCAATGGGCGATAATGGCAGTTTACTGGTCTCTACGACCACATGGTCGGGCACTAGTCCTGTTGAATAATTTCCTTTGCCAAGGCCATCTGCAATTTTATAAACGATGGGCTCAATCAACCATTCTACCTGCCGGGGGTTTCGCTGGTCTTCTATAGTAAAGGAGGCTTCGTCTTTTCCTACGGTTGTTTCACCAATCCTGATCACGGTTGTAAATGGCGCCAGGTTATGCGTTAACAATTCCGCTGCGGAAGCCGTAATGGGAGAAGTAAGAATGAATACCCTCGGCAGTCCCAGGTTACGGGCCTGCAGGTCGCTCATATTTTTACCGCTTACACTGGTTGAAAAAGCGATTGCCTGTTGAAAGGTCTGTTTTTTTGTTCCGCCATGCCTGTTGCCGGTATACGTAATAAAAGTACTGTTGGGATTAAAAGAAGTGGTCAACATGGCGGCCAGTTTGGTAGCGGAGGCTACGCTTCCACCAGGATTGTAACGTAGATCAATAATACATTCAGCAACCCCTTCATTCTTTAGTTTTTGCATGCTCAGCAGCATCAGCGCATCGTCTTTTTCAGCACACTGGTAATAGGCCAGGTAGCCTGTCTTTTTTCCATTATTCTCAAATACTTTAGTAGCCTGTACACTTCTTTGTGGTACAATGGCTTGTTGAATGCCGATGCGGGCTGAGTCAACCAATGCAGACCGGTCGCTGTTAAAAGTCACCAGTTGTAAAATAGCAGCGGGGGCTTGCAGCGCCTCTTTAATTGACTGTTTATTTCCGGGATTAATGATCTTATCATTCACGGCGCTGAAAAGCATACCCCGTTTTAATTTCCGGCTATCTGCATTACTACCGGTTATTACGAAGGTAATAACCCCCACCAGGCTTTGTGCATTGAACGGATGAGGGGCAAATGTATAATGAAACCCAAACACCTCAGCCGAGGTTTTTGGCGCCCCAATCGAACTTCGGTTACTGATCCAGGAAAAACGGTCTTTGGGCGATAACAGTTGTTTGAAGAATTCCTGGGCAGGCAATGAATAATCAGGCTGTGCAGGCATTTCGGCGCTCCAGTAGTAATACAATTGCATACTGTCATATACCCATTTATTGATTTTACTCAATGAATCAGTGGGTTGCCAGGGCACGTCTTTTTTCGTACAGGCAGGCCCGGGCGCCAATGCAGTTGAAAGCAGTATGAATACAATTAATTTACCAATTGTCAGATTTGAGTTCATAATTATTTATTCCCGGTTGCATGGTGGGGTTATCCTTGCGTTTTTTACGCCTTTATTTTAATTTTATTTTTTTGTTAACTCCATAATATCCATTTTTGTAGCTGATTTAAACAATTACTAAGCAAAGGGTATTCCGCCTCGCCGCGGAATACCCTTTTGCATTTGATTTAAACAACTACTAAACATTAATACCGGGCATCTCTTTAAACAGAGATACCCGGTGTATAAAAAATTACCTGTTTCATATAAGGGA
>CBIMFG010001308.1:0-1920 GCA_966243125.1 uncultured Niastella sp. | reverse complement strand
GCTTTGAATATGATGGATATGGCTTTGGAAATTGCCATGCATGATATTTCATTTGAAGACACCGCCACCAAATTCTTTGAACACTTTGTATTGATCGCCGAAGCATTGAATGAACAGGGCATGTGGAACCAGGAAGATAAATTCTTCTATGATACGTTATCCATTGCCGGTTCTGAACCATTGCATTTGCGCATCTTCTCCATTGTAGGACTTACCTCGCTTTTCGCAGTATCTACTATTGAAAAGCGCATGCTTGATAAACTCACTGATTTTGATAAACGGATAACCTGGTTTGAAGAATACCGGAAGAAAAATAATAAATATTGGCCCAACGAAGAAAGACATGACGGAGAGAGTACCTTATTATCACTGGTGCCAAAAGAAAGAGTGGTGTTCCTGTTACAGCGGTTGTTAGATGAAACACAATTCCTCGCGCCCTGGGGTATACGCGCTTTGTCGAAGTACCATGAAACGCATCCATTTTCAGTGACCATTCGTGGTATTGAATATAAGTTACAATATGAACCGGGCGATTCAACCTCTGATATGTTTGGCGGTAATTCAAATTGGCGTGGGCCATTGTGGATGCCGATCAATTATATCATCATTCAATCAATACGCCACTTTGGTGAGTTTTATGGAAATGAACTGGAAGTAGAATGTCCCATTGGTTCAGGTAATAAAATGAACCTGGTACAGGTAGCAGAAGAACTGTCGCGCCGGTTGATCACCTTGTTTCAACCCAACCAGCATGGCAAGCGGCCTGCACATGGCGCCTACAGCTGGTTCTACCAACGTTCTGAAAATGCCGACCTCATTTTGTTCTATGAATACTTTCATGGGGAAACCGGTGCAGGATTGGGCGCGAGCCACCAAACCGGCTGGACAGCCCTTATAGCTGAACTGGTGCATTCATTAACGTCGGCTGCAGAGAAAAAATAATTGTACTTCAAGAAGATATGGCCTTCTACCGGCTCAGCCGGGGGAAGGCCTTTTTATGCATTTCCCACCCCGCCCCATGGCATAAACATTGCAAAACTGTAAACGTACAGTCACCATATTAAATACATAAAAGGATAGCTATGAAGAAATTAGTTCTAATAGTTCCGGCTTTCCTTTTGGTATCCGCAACAGTTTTTGCTCAGAGCGATTCTGCAAGCCTAACTCGCGATACATTACCCTTACAACAGCCGGACAAAAAAGAGGAATCAAGAAAGGTATATAAGTTAAACCCGGGCGCCGATATACCCATTACGGCTATAGGTACCGGATGGTCGTTATATGCCTTCACAAAGATCTATAATAAAGACCCATCAGACCCGGAGACCATTTCGAATTTAAAACACAGCGATGTAAATGGTTTCGATCGCTGGGGCATACGGCCGTATAATAAGAAGGTAGATGAATTAAGTTACATACCTTTCTATGCATCCATGCCTATGCCGGTGTTTTTTCTGTTCGATAAAAAAATGAGAAAGGATTTTGTAAAACTATCATTCCTGTACCTGGAAGCAATGTCGGTAACCGGCTTATTGTATACGGGATCAACTTACTTCAAAGACAGGTACCGGCCGTATGTATACAGTGAAGAAACACCAATGGATTATCGTACACGAGGCGGTGGCAAAAATTCATTTTATGCCGGGCACGTAGCATTGGTGGCAACCTCTACTTTCTTTTTTGCACAAGTGTGGGCCGACTATCATCCAGATTCAAAAGCCAAATGGGTGTTTTATGGAATAGCTGGTGCAGCTACTGGTTACACCGCTTATATGCGGCATAGAGGTGGATTGCATTTCCCTTCAGATATTTTGCTGGGAACAGTTCAGGGAACATTGAGCGGTTTACTGGTGCCCCGGTTACACAGAACAAAGTTGTTCAGGAATCAAAAACTTGCCATTACACCGTTTACCGGACAAT
>CBIMFG010001307.1:0-1921 GCA_966243125.1 uncultured Niastella sp. | reverse complement strand
GCAGGAAATATCACCCGCCACTTACAAGTAGCACAAAGGCTACATTACTATTCTTATAGAAAGATAGGGAAATTATCAGCCAATATCAAAATTTATTTGGCTTTTTTACCCCTTCTTAAATGTGCAGTTTTTCCTTCTTTTGCATTAACTGTTCCACTGTTTCAACATACATTTCATCAGGTACACAACAGTCAACAGGACAAACTGCTGCACATTGCGGCTCTTCATGAAAACCCTGGCACTCGGTACATTTATTAGGAACGATATAATAAGTATCTACACTAACAGGCGCATTAGCTGTATCGGCATCGATTATTGATCCATCCAATAAAACAAATGATCCTTTTACTGTAGTACCGTCTGCTACTCTCCATTCAACCCCACCTTCATATATCGCATTATTTGGGCACTCGGGTTCGCAGGCGCCGCAGTTAATACATTCTTCGGTGATTTTTATTGCCATAACTTGCTGAATTTTATACCTGCCTGCTTGCAGGCTATGAATTGAATACAACTATTTTTGCACGACAAATATAAGGTGTAATGAATTTACAACAACGAATCGTTTTATTGAACCGGTTAGGTGAATATATTTTGCAGGACAACGATAACTGGCAGGCTGCCAAGCAGAAAGCCAGTTTGCAGAACAGCTGGTTCACCCCCGAATTTATTGACCTGGCTACCCGAAATATTGCCCTTGCCTTTTTACAAAAAGATAAACTTACGGCCTGGGCCCAACAATATAACCTGCCAACCGAAAACGCCGCACCCAAAAACGTGGGTATTATTATGGCCGGTAATATACCGCTGGTTGGTTTTCACGATTTTTTATGCGTATTTATTTCCGGGCACCGGCAAACCATAAAACCTTCGTCAAAAGACGATGTACTCATTAAACACCTGGTTCAACAACTGTACGAGTGGGACCAAACCACCCAACAGCTGCTAACCTTTGCTGAAATGCTAAAAGGTTGTGATGCCTATATTGCTACTGGAAGCAATAATTCTGCCCGGTATTTTGATTACTACTTCAGCAAATATCCCCATATCATCCGCCGCAACCGCACCTCGGTAGCCCTGTTAACCGGTAATGAAACACCTGCCGAGCTGGATAAACTGGCCGATGATGTGTATCAGTATTTTGGACTGGGCTGCCGTAACGTAACCAAATTGTACGTGCCCGAAAAATATGATTTTGTTCCCCTGATAGAAGCATTTAAAAAATACGATAACCTCGCCGATTTGCACAAATACAAACACAACTACGATTACATGCTGGCCGTTTTGATGCTCAACAAACAGTATTATATGAGCAATCAAAGCATTTTACTCGTTGAAAGCAAGGAACTGTTCTCCCCCATCAGCCAGCTGAATTATGAGTTCTATCAGAACACCGTGGATGTGGAAGCTTCATTGGCTAACAATGCCGATGTGCAGTGTATTGTTGGAAAAAACCACCTTAACTTTGGCCAGGCCCAACAACCTTCGTTGACCGATTATGCAGATGGCGTTGATGTTCTGCAATTTTTGCGGGAATTGTGAAAAACTGGCAAACTTACCTGTAAAAATTACATGTTAGCTAAGGCGATTACTTATAGATAATTTTTAACTTTCCACCAGCGGCGGTGCGTTTTTAGCGTTTCCTGCTTACTTTTAGTAAATTTGATAAGCGAAGTACGAAGACTTTAGTAAATTAATTGTTAAACCAACTTATCATCACTGGTTTTCATTAACTCCTGACGTTAAATTTGTTGTTGTCAGGCATGTATTTTGAAACTAGTATAAAATCTCATAAAATTAATAACGATTATGAAGTGGAAACAAATTCTGGCTATTGTGCTCATTAGCGCCTCCACTACAGGTGTGACCATGTGGGGAGTTAACCATCTTAGCCATGATAGTACGTACGTATATCAAAAGG
>CBIMFG010001306.1:0-1924 GCA_966243125.1 uncultured Niastella sp. | reverse complement strand
GTCGTTTTTTTCAGGTCATCCAGCATCTGGTGTCCATGATCGGGGCGCATGGGTAAGGTTACCTTTCTTTTTTGCATAACCAGTACCAGTTCTTTTATTACCGCATACATATCAACATCGCCGGTGAGGTGATCGGCTTCAAAGAAGTTACCAGCCGCATCTCTTTTGGTGGCGCGCAGGTGTACAAAATGAATATGGTCGCCATAGCGTTGTACTATGCCGGGCAGGTCATTGTCGGGCCGCACCCCAAACGAGCCTGTGCAAAAACACAACCCATTGGCCTGGGAGGGCACCGCCTGTAACAGGTCTTTTACATCCTGTTCGGTACTCATAATGCGTGGTAGGCCCAATACGGGGTAAGGCGGATCATCCGGGTGAATCGCCATCTTCAATCCACACTCCTCAACAGTTGGCATTATTTGTTGTAAGAAATAAAACAGGTGGGCTTTTAATTTTTGCGCATCAATGTGGTGATAGGTGGTTAATGCAGCCAGTACCTGTTCCTTGGTAAACGGTTCATCACTGCCGGGCAAACCCAGTAATGCATTGCGGTACAAGGTTTCTTTTTTCTGAGGAGTTATGTTATTGAGGTAATTTCTGGCATCGCTGAGTTCTTCTTTTGTATACTCTTTTTCTGCCCCCGGCCGTTCCAGCATAAACACATCAAAGGCAATAAAGGCCAGCCGTTCAAAGAACAGGGCCTTACTGCCATCGGGCATTTCGTAATTGATATCGGTTCTAACCCAATCAAGAATGGGCATAAAGTTATAGGTAATTACCTGCAGGCCACAGGCCGCTACATTCCGCAGGCTTTCTTTATAATTCTGAATGTACTGCTGATAGTTGCCGCTTTGCTTTTTAATGTCTTCATGAACCGGCAAGCTCTCAATCACCGTCCAGCTCATACCAGCCGCTTCAATTATGGCTTTTCGTTTGTTGATCTCGTCTATAGTCCATACATCGCCAACAGGAATATGATGCAAGGCGGTTACTACGCCGGTACAACCTGCCTGTTTGATATGTTGTAATGGAACGGGATCGTTTGGCCCGAACCAACGCATGGTGTAAAGCATAAATATTGAATATTGAATGTTGAATGTTAAATTTCGAAGGGGAAAGGCAAAGAAATGAAGAATGAAAAATGTTAAATGAGAAATTAAAAAGTGAATACCTACTTCTACATTCAACATTTAATATTCGATATTCAACATTTGTATTTTTCTTCCTTATTCATTTCTCATTTTTAATTTTTCATTTTTAATTTCCATCACCAGCTGTCCGTTCTAAACGGGCTTGCCGGCAACCCTTCTTTATTATACAAATTAGCTCCTTCCGGGTTATCGGCCCAGGCATATCGAACGGCAACGGGTTGTGGTACCTGATCGTTCCATACTACTACTTTGTTGCCTTGTATAGTAGCATTGGCCCAAACAAATTTTTTATCGGCGCCGGCAATGGCAAAGTATTTTAGCTCCTTGCCGCCTTTGGCCATCAATCCACTGCCGGTGCTGGTAAATTGTAAAGTAATTTTGTTGCCCTGCACTTTCATACTTTGGTATAACGGACCAGAATACACTACCTGTTGATCGCCATACGCCTGTTTCATTGCCCACAACGCCAATCGCTTTCCTACATCTTCTTTATTCAGCGGATGAATATCGTTCCATTCTCCTATATCGGTGATCACGGCCATGCCGGTGTTGGGTAAAGATAAAGTCTTCAGTTGGGCTTCCCGTGTCATGGCCCAGCTGCTTTCACCAGGCTGGTCTTTGGGTTCCATAAAATTGGCCAGTTGTACAAACAGGAAAGGGAAATTGCCCTCTTTCCAGTGTTGGCGCCAAGTATTTATTACTGTCGGGAATAAAGTACGGTATTCAACTGCCCGGCCGGCATTGGATTCCCCCTGGTACCAGATGACGCCTTT
>CBIMFG010001305.1:0-1924 GCA_966243125.1 uncultured Niastella sp. | reverse complement strand
ACCTGCATTTAGTCACTGAGTTCATGAATATCTACCCGTCCTTTTTCATGTAGTTTTTGAATAATGAGCTGGTGTCTGTCTGTAATCGTCATGCACTGAGATTGATGGGATTTGTGGGATCAAATCTCAGTCATTTTCTGAAAAAAGCTTACGTATCCTTTAATTTTTTAAACAATGATAATATTGAAATTATAGGAATTAAAAGGAAAGTTAACCAGTTGATCAGTTGACGAGTTGACAAGGAATTATTTTTCCCCCTTCAGGGGCACGTGGGGTAATTGATTAAATAATTTCTGCAAGGTTATACTATAGTCTGCAAAGTTCATGGGTTTGGTAATACACGCCGACCCATACAGCCTACAGAATTCGATATCATCGCGGTTGGCAAAAGTAGTAAAAATGGCCACCGGAATTTTCTGCCATTTTTCAATGCTTCGTATATGTTGTAAGGTTTGCCTTCCATCCATCTTGGGCATATTCATATCTATCATGATCAGGGAGGGGAAAGGTTTTTTTTCATTTTCAAGCTGATTCAGGATACTGATACCCGCCTCTGTGCTTTGTGCTTTAAAGAGGGTGATATCAGGAAACAAAGTATTAACAGATTCTTCAAATATCAACAGATCATCCTGGTCATCGTCTATATATAATATCGTCGTTGGTACGCGCTTCATACGTTCTGATAATAGATTTGTGGTTTGAATAAAAGATGTGCGCCCGGGTTGAAAACCCGGATGGTCAGTTGCTTTTTCAAGGAAATAAGAGCAAATGCTGAATATGTCAGCAGCTACAAAGTTGCAGGGTGAATACGGAAAGAATATGTATGCGTACTGTCAGAGCATGAATCAGTAGCTGAGGTGTTCTGTACCAACATAGCAATCATGAGGCCAAACTTTCTTAAAGCCAACATTTAGCAGGTTTAATAATCTGAAAATCAATAAGATTTAGAGAGGAAATTAAAAATGTTTTGCAAATAAAAAACACCTGTTTTATAAAGAGAAGGCCGGCCATAAAATATAGCCAGCCAAGCTCGAGGAAAGGCAATGGTCATGGAAGTATGTATAAATGCCGCTGATCAACGATTACTTTGATCAATGGACAGATAGGTTGAATGGGATAAAGAATAAGCGTTTAGCTGGTTGAGTGGGAACGGAGAATTTTTTGTCAGGTTAGCGTGTATGCTGCAAGGTTAAAAATACATTGTAATAGAAACTATTCGCTGCTTTACTCAAAAAGAAAATCTCCTGAATATACCTAAAATAACTCAAATGTTCACGCATATTTTTAATTGTAATTCTTAAATGCGGTTACACATCTGTGACATATGGTAATATTGGAGATGATATATATGTGCTTAATAAAAAATTAAAATTTGTGTGTACGATTTTCCTCAGTAAATTCATATAGTATTCATTTCTTCGTGGTCCGGCCGTTTGCGTTGCAGTTTCCTGTCTTTGAAGTGCCAGTCGCAAAAACTTTGAAACATTTACCCGTTGTTTACGATTGTTTATCCGTAAACCTGCTCCGGCGGGTGTTAGCCCTTTTTCATCGTGACCATAAAAAAACAACCATAATGAGCATTCAATCAAAAACCATTCTGTTTGTAACAGGCTGTTTTGTTAGTTACAAATGCTGGGACGACTGGGTAACTTTTTTCGAAAGTAAAGGTTATACGGCCCTGGCGCCGGCCTGGCCCTTAAAAGAGGCGGCCCCCGAAACGTTGCGCAATCAGCATCCTCATTCACCCATTGCAACGCTGCGCATGAATACCGTGCTGAATAATTACATCGACATTGCTAAACAACTGCCTGAGAAGCCAATTATCATTGGTCATTCTTTTGGCGGGTTGATGACGCAAATTCTGATCAACCGCGATTATGGTGCATTAGGTGTGGCCATTCACCCGGTTCCACCCCAGGGTGTT
>CBIMFG010001304.1:0-1942 GCA_966243125.1 uncultured Niastella sp. | reverse complement strand
CGTTCCGTTTGGCGCGAACGCCTTACTCCAGAAAACTATTTACAAATGAAAAACCGGCTTTTATTGCTTATTCTGGCATTTACTGTAAAACTGGCATCAGCACAAACATTACCACCCGACAGTCCGGCCTACAAGCGGTTCCCCGGCATTCCACCTTTTACCATCCTGCAGGCAGACAGTACCAATTTAACCAAGGATAATCTGAAGCATCATCAGCCAACGCTTATTATGTATTTCAGTCCCGATTGCGACCATTGCAAACACCAGTGGGCGGAAATGGAAAAGCAAATGAGTGAACTGAAGAAATACCAGATTGTGATGGTGACCTATCAGCCGTTTGAAGAAATGGTAGATTTTTACAAAGAACACAAGATTGCCGGCTATGCCAATGTTAAGATGGGCCGCGATACCAAATTCTTTCTGCCACCTTTCTATAAGATCAAAAGCCTGCCTTTTCAGGCACTCTACGATAAAAAAGGGGAGCTTATCACCACTTTTGAGGGTAATGTAGCTGTTAGCAAAATATTGAAAGCCTTTAGTGGCAAAGGCTAACAGGTAGAGCAGGAAATAAAAACCAGAAATTCTTCAATAGCGCACTATTTTTGCGCAAACATTAGCTCAAAACCTTAAATTTTTTTCTGATGAAAGTAACTGTTGTAGGCGCCGGTGCAGTAGGCGCTACCTGCGCTGATAATATCGCCCGGGCTGAACTGGCACAGGAACTGGTATTATTGGATATTAAAGAAGGTCTGGCCGAAGGTAAGGCCCAGGATATGATGCAAACAGCCGCTTTACTTGGCTTTGATACCCGCATCACTGGTAGTACTAACGATTACAGCAAAACTGCCGGCAGCGATGTTGTAGTAATTACATCAGGTTTGCCCCGTAAACCAGGTATGACCCGCGAAGAATTGATCGGAACCAACGCCGGTATCGTAAGAACCGTTGCCGAAAATATTCTGAAATATTCTCCCAACGCTATCATCATTGTTATTAGTAACCCCATGGATACAATGACCTACCTGGCTTTAACCGCTACCGGTTTGCCAAAGAACAGGATCATTGGTATGGGTGGTACACTTGATAGCGCCCGTTTTAAATATCAACTGAGCCAGCACCTGGGTTGCAGCCCTGCCGACCTAAATGCGGTTGTTGTTGGCGGACACGGTGATACTACTATGATCCCGCTTATTCGTCAGGCAACCTGGAACGGCGCGCCTGTTACCAAATTCCTAAGCGAAGAACAACAAAAACAAATTGTTGCCGATACCATGGTAGGCGGTGCTACCCTTACCAAGTTAATTGGTACCAGCGCCTGGTATGCACCCGGAGCAGCCGGAGCAGCCCTGGTTGAAAGCATTGTACGTGATCAGAAAAAATTATTTACCTGCTGCGTATCGCTGAATGGTGAATATGGTCAAAAGGATATTTGTCTTGGTGTTCCCGTTATTATCGGTAAAACCGGTTGGGAAAAGGTCCTTGATTTTGGTTTAAATGCCGACGAGCAAGCGTTGTTTAACAAAAGCGCTGATGCCGTTAGAAGCATGAACGATGTGCTGAAGACGCTTTAATATGATGTAAAATATGTGAAGTAGGAAGTACGATACTCGTACTTCCTACTTTTATTTTCGGCCTGCCCCCGCTAACAATCCAATAACTTCCCCCGGCATTGGTTTTGATACCTGTTATATATTAGCAACTACCTGCGGCGACTGCGTGTAATTCATTTTTGAACCCTAAAAAACGTATAGTATGAAATACGTATACTCAAAAGTGGGCAGAACAGTTTGTATTACAGCCTTTTTACTAATAAGCAGTATAACAGGAATGAACCGGGCCAATGCCCAAACTCCAGTTGCTAATACTACAGCCGATTTTGTTCCCGTTAATATGGGGAAGGTTATTCCCAATGAATATATTGACTTTCGCCAAAAGACCAGGT
>CBIMFG010001303.1:0-1954 GCA_966243125.1 uncultured Niastella sp. | reverse complement strand
TCGAGCATCAGGAAGTTAGCCTTACTAATGATCGTTTTTGCCAGGGCTACGCGGGCTTTTTCGCCCCCGCTCAATACTTTGATCTTTTTATCAACGTCGTCGCCGCCAAATAAAAAGCAACCCAGTAAGGTGCGCAGCTCCTGTTCGGTTTTCTGGCTGCCGGCCCCTTTCAGTTCATCGAGCAGGGTGTTGTTTACATCCAGGCTTTCCAACTGGTGCTGGGCGTAAAAGCTTTCATCTACATTATGGCCCCATTTGCGGTCTCCCTCATATGTTTCAACGCCGGCAATGATGCGCAACAGGGTTGATTTACCCTTACCGTTGGCCCCAATGAGCGCTATTTTATCGCCGCGGTTTATTTCAGCGCTGGCGTCATGAACGATCTCATTTTCGCCGAATTTCTTGGTAATATGTTTCAGTTCGCACAGCACTTTACCTGGCACTTTATCAACCTGGAAGTTGATCTTGATGTTCGGGCGCTCAATGGCCACATCTTCAATGCGGTCAAGTTTATCGAGGCGTTTCATGGCGCTTTGTGCGGCAGCCGCTTTACTGGCCTTGGCTTTAAAACGCTCAATAAAACGCTCCTGCTGGCGAATATAATCCTGCTGGTTTTCAAACGCGCGTTGTTGTAATTCTACCCGCTGTACTTTTTCCGTTTCGTAGTAGGTATAATTACCATTGTACACATGCAGCTGGCGCTGGTAAACCTCCACAATTTTGGTTACCATGCGGTCGAGAAAATATTTATCGTGGCTCACGATCACTACTGAACCCTGGTAATGCACCAGGTATTTTTCCAGCCATTCAATAGAAGGAAGATCCAGGTGGTTGGTAGGTTCGTCCATCAGCAACAGATCGGGTTGTTGCAGGATCATTTTGGCCAAGAGCACGCGCATACGCCAGCCCCCGCTGAATTCCTTGTAAGGCCGTTGCAGATCGGTATTGGAGAAACCAAGTCCCTGTAAAACTTCCTCAGTTTTATGGTGAATGTTGTACCCGTCGAGGGTATCCATTTCATGTAACCGGTCGGAATATTTATGTAAAAGGGCGTCTTCCTGGGCGGCGGTTCTGCCACTATTGGTATTTTCCAGTTCTTTACCCAGTTCTTCAATTTCCTTTTCCAGTTGCAATACGCGCTCAAAGGCGCCTAAAGCAACCCCCAGTATACTATCGTTCGTATCAAAACTTAACAGGTCCTGGTGCAAATACCCGATGGAGGTGCTGCGGCTGCGTTCAACCGTACCCTCAGAGGGCTGGTATTGACCCACCAGCAATTTTAATAGGGTTGATTTACCAGTGCCGTTATAACCAATTAAACCAATACGTTCGTTGGGTTGAATATGCCAGGTTGCATCTTCTACAATTGCCCGGGCGCCAAATTCAAAAGTTACGTTCGTTAATCCTGCCAGCATAAATTTTACTTCAAATGAGGTGCAAAAATATAACAATTCGGGCCGTTTGTGAAGTGTTCGGGAAAAGAAGCCGGCAAGAAAAAAACAGGGTGGTTTTTAGCACGAAAACTCCTGTGTATGAGGCAGTAATGTAAGGTTATTCTTTTATCTTTGGAATGTTAAAATGTATGTGATGAAAAAAACGCTAATCGTAGTTATTGTGCTTGCCGTTGTTATTTTAGTTGCCCGGCCCTTTTTTTGTAATAGTAACAGGGAAGATAAATCGGCCAATGGAACGGCCGAAACCAAACAACAACCCATCTCGGCTGGCGAAAATTCTGATGCCTTTAACCAGTCGTACACTCAATTACTCGATGCTTACAACGATCTGAAAAATGCCCTGGTAGCCAGTGATGCTGCAAAAGCATCTGCCGCTGCGCAAACCCTGCATACAGCTGCAGATAGCCTGAAGTTAAATGATATTAAAGGCGATAGTACCGGGGTACTAAAAGAAACCGCAAAAAGTTATATTACCAACATTACCGATTCGGCACAGGCTT
>CBIMFG010001302.1:0-1954 GCA_966243125.1 uncultured Niastella sp. | reverse complement strand
ACCATCCCCGGTGCGCTGGCCATTTTGCGCCTGGATACCGACTGGTACGAATCAACCATGCACGAGCTGGTGCACCTGTATCCCTTGCTGCGCGAAAAAGGCGTACTCATCATCGATGATTATGGCCATTGGGAAGGAGCCCGCAAAGCGGTTGACGGCTACTTCAGCCAGCATAAAATAAACCTTTTATTAAACAGGGTCGATTACACCGGACGCATCGCGATCAAATAAGTACATGCCTGGACTGAGTGTTATTATAGTAAATTATAAAACGCCGCAATTACTCACCGATTGCCTGGCTACGTTCTTTACCGGCCCATCGGCGGTGAACATGGAGGTTATTGTGGTTGACAATGCCTCTGGCGACAACAGCCGGAAAATAGTAACCCGGGCCTTTCCCCGGGTAAAGTGGATCCAGATGACGTACAACGCCGGTTTTGCGCGCGCCAATAATGAAGGCATTCGCCAGGCAACCGGCGACGTGGTGTTGTTATTAAATTCCGACACGCTGAACGAAGGCAATGCCATAGAACAATGTTACCAGCAATTCATTACTTCTGAATATGTAGCCTGTGGTGTACAGTTGCTGAATACCGACCGCAGCCCGCAGATCAGCGGCAACTATTTTATGAAGGGCGGACTGAACTACCTGCTGCCCCTTCCTTACCTGGGTAACTTTATAAAATGGCTGGGTAACATGGTGAAAGTAGAAAAGCCCAATGTGCCCGATAGCAGCGCGCTGGTTGAAGTAGACTGGATCAATGGTGCGTTTTTAATGGTAAAAAAAACAGCCATTGCAACAGCAGGCTTACTCGATGAAGATTTCTTTTTGTATGCCGAGGAAGCCGAATGGTGCAGCCGCTTACGCAAAACCGGTAAGATGTGTATTTACGGACAATATAAAGTAATTCACCTGCAGGGCGAATCGGCCAACGAAGCCTTCGGCTCTTCCGGCAAAGGATATTATAACCTGTACGACCGCAAGGGATTTCAGATCATGCTCTCCAATTTTCTGCGTATACGCAAACAGTTTGGTGTGGGCTGGTTTTTGGTGCAACTGGCCTTTTATGTGTTTGCCATTCCCGTATTTTTTATCGCCTGCTTTTTTGAGAACGCTTTCCGGTTACGCAACCCGTTTGCCGGTTTTGGCATGGCCGCCCGGTTTGCCGCCAATGTTGGCCGTTTAATAATGTACGTGCCCCGGATATTATCTAATAAGCCTTATTTTTATAAGGTATTATGAGTAGGTTATACATTATTTTTTGTACCCTGTTCCCGCTAATCAGTTTTGCCCAGGAATACGGTTATACCCGTTATGACAGCAAGGATGGGTTACCCAGCTCCACCGTCTATTGCATGACGCAGGATGCGGACGGGTTTATGTGGTTTGGCACGGAGACCGGTTTGTGCCGTTTCGATGGTTCCCACTTTAAAACATTTACTCAGAAGGATGGCTTACCCGATAACGAGATCATTCAGTTGTTCACCGATTCAAGGGGCCGCATTTGGATCTCGCCGTTTAAAAAAACGATCTGTTATTACTATAAAGGTAAAATGCATACCCAGGAAAATGATTCCCTGTTAAAGCAGATACAGATCGATAAAAATGTAATGCGGTTTGCAGAAGATAACCAGGGCGATGTGTTGTTGATGGAGCAGGGCCAGTTTCACGTGGTGACTGCTACCAACAGGGCCTATACGGTGAATGCGATCCAGGGCGAACCCATTCAGGGCCTTTCGGCAGTTGGGGGTAAGTCAACCGGTGGTTTTTGGGTTGTAGAAAGGAACAGGTTGTTTGAGTTTAATAACCACCTGTTCAAACTTGATAAAATGCTTTTTTTCAAGTACATGCACCTTAACTATATTTCGTTGTCGGGAACAACTATGGTTGTACGAAGCGATCACCGGATCACTACCGTACAATCTGCCGTTGCCGATAAAATGAAAGAGTTGC
>CBIMFG010001301.1:0-1956 GCA_966243125.1 uncultured Niastella sp. | reverse complement strand
TATATGGAAGCGGGAATGCCGTATCGCTGCCAGAGCGTTTTTATGTAGTAGGAGGTATACTTACCCAGGAGTACAGCAGGATCAATCAATACCGCCTGGCGCCCTACCATCGCATGGATGTTTCGGCTATTTATACACCCCGGCAAAGGCCCAATCAAAAATTTCAACAAAACTGGGTATTCAGTTTGTACAATGTATACAGCCGGTTGAATCCCTATTTTATTTACTTCAGTCAGGATGGAAGCCCCTACGATGGGTCCTTAACCATAAAAACCGAACAGGTGTCGCTGTTCCCGATCATTCCTTCTGTTACATGGAATTTTAAATTCTGATCACATCAGGGAAGGACGTTCGGTTATTTCGTGGTATTTGATCACATCGCTGGCATAATAATGCACTACCATACTTTTGCGGGTAAGCGCGGGGTTGCGAATGGGCGCCCCACCATGTATGAGGTTGGCATGCCAGATGAGGACATCGCCTTTTTTTGCAATCAATTCTTCACGGGCAAACCGGTGCTTTACTATCAATTCTTCCACCATGTTTTCATAATCGGGATAATCATGTTTTCCCAACGATAAAAAGGAGCTGCCGGCATTCCAGTCGTTATTAAGCAGGTAGGGTAATTTATGGCTGCCAGGGTAATAGAACAGGGGGCCGCTATCGGCCTGTACATCTTCCAATGCTACCCAAATGGCGGCTAAATATCCCAGCGGATACGTGGTCATGTGCACACTATCTGAATGCGCCCGTTGGCCGCTGCCATTAATAAAATTGATGGTTTGAAAAGGCACCATTTCTTTATCCAGCAAAAAATTGAGCACCTGGCTAATAAGCGGGTCTTTTGTTGCCTGGCGAATAATGGCCGATTTTTTATTGGCAAACATCAGCTTGTTGCCCCATTTAAATTGCAGGCTCCCATTTTTCATCAGGGTATCTATCTCATTATTGATAGCATCGCAGGTGGCTGGTGAAAAATAGTTCTCCAGGATCATATACCCTTTGCTGCTCCAGTCGCTGATCTTTTGTTGTATGGCAGGTGAAAATTGTTGAAAGCCTTCTTTTTGTTGCGCCAGTACCGCAGAGTCGCCCGTATCGAGCCAGGCGCGGGATTCTTTATCGGGAAAGTCTTTACTGCTTACTGATGCAATGAGTGATTTGTGCAGGTTGTATTTCTTATATGCCTTTTTATTATGAAGCAGTTGTTTATAGTGCAGCAGGTTATATAGCCAGTGTGTGGGCTTAAAGTGCTTTAAACTCATAGGTCAAATATAATCATTATTGCCTACTGGCTCTTAGCGGAGTTGGAGGGTCATACTTAAACTTAACCACCGCACTTTTTTCTTCGCTCGACGACAGGTGCAGCTGATAGCGTTTTCGGCCGGCTGTTATAACCATCAGGGAGGTGTTGGGTGGAATGCGGCCAAGGTTTTCGGCATACATCATCAACTCATATTCGGTATTGGGAAAGGCGGTTACATTCAACACCAACGGTTTGGCGGAGAGCCGTTTCTTGTATAATAACAATGTATTGTTCAGGAATACCGATACGGTATCATCATCGATCTCAGCGTTGTCGTACAATTCAATTTTTATAAAGGAGGTATCAACAGCCAGGGTTTGAACCAGTTCTTTTTCGCGGCTTTTCAGTTTCAGGTTCTGCTGTAATTTAGCCAGCGTATCGTTCTTTTCGACGCCCTGACGATGTCGGTGCGGCAATTGCGATTGAAGAAAAATGACAACTGCGCGGTGTGCGGATCGCATCCGACCGTCACGCAATTGATCGACTACGAAGGATTCTGTAACCCCGTGATGAAAGATGAACTGACACCCAATGAAGTGCCCGGCGACGCGCTCCTGATCGACGTTCGCGAACCGTACGAGTGGCAGGCCGGCCACATCGAGGGCGCGCGCCACATTCCACGGCGTTCACTGCCGCAGCACGTCGACTCGATC
>CBIMFG010001300.1:0-1963 GCA_966243125.1 uncultured Niastella sp. | reverse complement strand
ACCGTATCGATATAAAACAAATCAGAAATTCTTGTTGAGCCGGGGGGGTATTTAACTATTGTCTCATAAGAAGAGTCTGATATTTTTTTATATTGTACCCAATAGTCAATCTTTTTTTTAGCCAGGTCATCGCCCTTAACCAGCTGAACTAATCTTCCAACACTGTCATATTGCTGGCGTGCTAAATGGAAGCAGGAATCGTCAAATTGGTTGCACTGACAACTAAACAGATCTAGGGTATGATATCCATGACTTACAGTAGCTGTGTCCATAAAATTATTAGCATCATCAATATCATTCAATGAATAATTGTAAACCACACGCTGTGCAATACCAAAGAAATAAAGCCCACTAAAAATTAGACATAAAACAATTTCCTTCATGACACCAATTATTCGTTTAATATTTATCTTTAAAGATCAGTATCTTTTAATCACGTTACCATTATTGTCAGTTACAGGAGCCTTTGTTCCCTGGTAATTTTGTGTAAGATTGGGCGGCAAACTATTAGCAGGTAACGGAGCAGATGTGCCTGCGGCCGGTTTAGGTAACGTTCCCGTAGGCACAACTAACTGATTCATAGTTTGCGTGGGTGCTGTACTTTTATTAGTCACAGTAACGGTTGAAGTTCCTGCGCCTGAATAGCTAACCACAACAAGGCCGCTCCCCTCAGGCTTAGCCAAACCACTTATTTTGCTCGCATCACCACTCTTAACACCATCTTTCATCTCAGTTTCAATCCTACCATTTGCCTTTGAATTTAGAGAAGAACTCAGCCCAGTTTCAGTTTTACCTTGTAGCTTATCAGTAACAACCACATTCTTTTGCTGATCATTTAACTTTCCAAATAGCATGGCCCCCTTATCTCTTGACTCAATTAATGTAACTTGCCCATTGCTAATGGAATAAAAATTATCGATTTTACTGTCATTCCTTTCAATAGCAACCAGCATGGGACCAATTCTGTAATAGTCATCAGTAGGCGACATTCCATCGGGATCAATAAACCTGATCGGATTATCAAAACCATAATTATATGGACTGAATCTACGCATACTATCAGCTAAAGGATCCACGACATGCCACCTCCCTATCTGCGCATCATACATTCTCGCTCCATAATCATACCACTCCAGCCCACTGCCATCACTAAACTCTTTTTCCTGTTTCTCTTTTCCATTATACTCAAATTTATTATCCAATCTGCCTAACGCTTTATTACTTATCCCCGCCATTGTTAACCCAAACGGATAATAATGTGTTTCTTCTAATAATGGCCCAACGACGTGCTCAATCCGGATATCATCAAAATACACATTTCCTTTACTTTCATTGCTTACATACACATAAAGATATCCATTCTTTGTCATTTCAATTTCACCACCACTATTGGCTTGTAATAACTGTTTTTCCTGAGTACCGGTTATTACGGAAACAGGCGTTGCGCCGCCGGTGACCATCTTTAATTGTTCTGCATCGAGCAATACCCAATTCAAATAGGCTTTGGGTGCACCTGCCACAGGGTTCTGGGTATTCAGGAAATTTTGCATACCGGGTTGTAATATCCCATTCGTTATTTGTCCTCCCGCGGCACCTTTAACAGCTGCAAGCCCTGGTGTTAGTTGCCCCAAAATACTTTCAATAATAGCAGTTAGCCCTGATTGTATATTATTATCCATCCCTACAGGCTGATACCAGGCATAGGTGGAAGCTTTTATTTTATCACCCGCCATCACTTTTAAAATAACACCCGGCCCTATTCTGCTTTCAGCAGACATGCCGTTTACCGCACTCACTTTTGCATTGACTGCATCCTGATCAAAGCCACCCGGTTTATTGACAGCCGTACTGTTTACTTTTTCTCCAAATAACGATACTTCAAAGGAACGGGCAGCTTCTTCCATACCTGCTTGGTAAATATTGGGTAATTTTTGTTCTTCGGTAAGCACTGCCCGCACATTCC